>DOVL01000305.1 GCA_003520105.1 Lachnospiraceae bacterium
TCACGGTCAGGGTCGGTTGCGAGATATATCTTATCTGCCTTCTTGACCTCTTTACGAAGCGCAGCAAGAACATCACCTTTTCCCCTAATGGTGATGTACTGTGGTTCGAAATCATTTTCGATATCTATACCCATCTTACTCTTCGGAAGATCTCTTACATGGCCATAGGAAGCTATGACCTCATAGTCCTTTCCGAGGAACTTTTTAATTGTTTTTGCCTTAGCCGGTGACTCGACTATCACAAGATTTTTTGCCATTATTCTTAACCCCTCTATGAATAAAAATCATTGTAAAATATACTGTTTTAAATACTTTCCGCGCCCTTCGGCACGTTTCCCGTCGTTACGATTGCATAATATACAACAATTTTTTTCATAATGCAAGAGAGTTTTTTCTATATTAAATAATACCCCGATACCAACAGCCCGATTTTTTCACATACAAATACACCGGTTTTATCAACGCATCGTCCTTCTGTAATAGCCCCTTTCAACCTCGGTTACAAGTCCGTTTCTCTTAAGATTGATAAGCCCGGCAATACACATGGCAAGGCCGATTCCCGAGGCTCTGACTATATCATCTATAAACTGCGGTTCATTTGTGATCACCTTATATATTTCCTCCTCTCCGGCACTCAGCCGTGATAAAACATTCCTTCCGTCCGAGGTTCTGCCTCCCGGATAATTATACCCGTTAGTACCTGCCTGATATGAAGCGTCGCTTGAGCCGGCCGGACAATTCGATTTATTATATGATGTATCATTATTCACTTCAGAGACACCCATCAGATCTTCAAGTATTATATCTATTTTATCCACCAGCGTCGCACCGTCTCTGATAAGCCTGTTGGTCCCGGCACTGAGCGGATCATTGATCCTTCCCGGAACCGCATAGATATTTCTCCCCTGAAGAAGAGCCTGATCAGCTGTTATAAGAGAGCCGCTCTTCTCCCTCGCTTCAATAACCACAGTTCCCTGGCACAGTCCGCTGATGATGCGATTCCTCAGAGGAAAGTTGTATGCAAAGGACGGCACGTCAAGTCCGTTCTCGGAGATGATAAGATGCTCATCATACATCTTTCTGTAGAGCAGTTCATTTCCTTTCGGATAAATATAGTTAATTCCGCAGCCCGATACACCTATGGTTCTGCCGCCTCCTCTTATCGCCCCTTTATGAGATGCAGTATCTATACCATAAGCAAGTCCGCTGACAATAACAACCCCTGCCTTGGCAAGTTCGGAAGCAAGAAGCTTCGCCGCCTCTCTTCCGTATTCGGTAGCCTGACGTGATCCGACCATAGCTATCATATACGGAGCCTTTAAAATATCGATCCGTCCTTTATAGAAAAGCACCCTCGGAGCGTCAGCTATCTCCTTCAGCCTGTCCGGATACTCCGGATCTTCAAGCATTATGTATCCAAAGCCTTCTCTTTCCATCCTTTCCTTATAGCTGCAGATTCTTTCCTCTATATCTTCACCGCTCAGGAGCTGTGAAAGCTTTTCTGCCATGCTTCCTGCGATAAGAAGTTTGAACTCCTCCGTATCCGCCTTGCAAACCGCTTCAGCACTGCCAAAATAATCTATAAGCGTTGACATACTAACCGTTCCAATTTCATTTAATCCTGCCAGATAAAGTAAATAATCTCTTTCCGTGATCATAAGTCATCACCCGCCCTTTCCTCCATAGCCGTATTTCGATAAAACATCGCCTCGTAAACATCTTCCTCCGTTATCTCCTCGTGGTCATTTAAGTCTGCCACTGTTCTGGCGAGCTTCTTTATTCGGAAATACCCTCTTGCGGAAAGCTGTGATTTATCAAATTCATTTTTAAGCAGTCTCTCACCGGCGGATGAGATGTGGATGTATTTTCCCAGAATATCCTGACGCAGCTCTGAATTATAATTGAACTGTTCATCTCTGTAACGGTAAAGCTGCCGTTCTCTTGCGGCAAGTATCATATCTCTCATCTCACAGGACGAAAGTGTCGGAGTATCATCCGAAAGGGCACTGTACGGAACAGGTCTGACAAGAAGCCTGATATCAATTCTGTCCATGATAGGAAAGCTTATCTTATTTCTAAAGGCCCTTATCTCCCTCTCCGAACAATGGCACAGCCTTCTATCAGGATAATGTCCGCACGGGCATGGATTACTCGCCGCCACAAGCATGAATTCTGCCGGATAATCATAAACCGCATGGAGTCTTGAAATAGTTACCTTCTTATCCTCCATCGGCTGACGCAGGCACTCTATGACATTCTTTTTGTATTCCGGAAGTTCATCCAGGAAGAGAACTCCTCTGTGAGAGAGACTGACCTCTCCCGGCTTCGGAACGATCCCACCGCCCATCAGAGCTGTCGAGGTCACCGTATGATGAGGGCTTCTGAAAGGTCTTCTTAGCATAAGTCCTTCGCAGTTTTTAGTCAGTCCCGCAATACTGTAGATCTTCGTAAGCTCTATGCTCTCATCAAAGCTGAGCGGCGGCATTATACCGGGAATACACTTCGCTATCATGGATTTGCCGGATCCTGCCGCTCCGTTCATCAGAATATTATGGAAGCCGGAAACCGCGAGCATAACTCCTCTCTTCATGCTGTCCTGCCCCTTGACAGAAAACATGTCGTACCCCAATGCAGATTGATCGTTATTCTCATCGATCAATGGCTCTCTGTCTGCACCGCCTTCCTTGATGATCACCGAATCTTTTTTACCTTCGCTCAGATATTCCACAAGGCTTACTATATTTTCCACTCCAATAATAGTAATCCCCTCAACCAGAGCAGCCTCACTTATATTTCCGATGGGAAGGATAACTCTCTTTATGCCCTGTTTTGAGGCATAATGAACTATAGGAAGAACGCCCTCCACAGGCTTGACCTCCCCTGAAAGGCCCAATTCTCCCAATATTATTGTGTTTTGTAATTTGTTTTCGGGAATGATCTGCATCGAAACAAGAATAGCTGATGCTATTGCCAGATCATAGACGGCTCCATCCTTCTTCACATCCGCCGGCGAAAGATTGACAGTTATCCTGCTCGCCGGTAGGACAAAGCCTGAGTTTTTGAGCGCAGTTCTTACTCTCTCGCCCGATTCCTTAACCGACGAGGCAAGGTAGCCAACAAGAGACAGAACCGGCAGACCGGGACTGATGTCTGCTTCAACATTTACAAGCATCCCATCAATACCGAGTGTCATACCACTGATCACTTTACTATACATTTTTTCTCCTTCCGCCTCTCCGGGTGCAGTGAAGAAAAATGTATTTTTAATATAACAGATAAAATAAAAAAGAGCAAATCAGGAATGTCGCAGTTTTGTTGCGCAACAAACCGATGCTCTTTTTTATCTTTCTATTTCTTTCTTACCGAGTAACCAAACGATCCCAGCTTCTCACCCAATGTAAAATACTCACCATGCGAGTAAACCATAAGGCCCGATGCATTCAGATCAAATTTACCGGTTTCATCCATAAACTCATTGCTTGCAGATACAGAAACAACATCCGCGATGAACATATCATGTGAACCGAGCGGAATTATCTCCTTAACCTTGCAGGCGATGCAAAGAGGACTTTCATCGATTCCCGGACACGATACACCCTTCACATCAACCGGTGTAAGCTTCATCTCCGCAAACTTATCAGTATCCTTGCCGGACTTTACTCCGCAGTAATCGGTTGCGAAGGTAAGCTTGTCATTAACAAGATTTATAACAAACTCTCCGGTCTCTTTGATTATGTCATATGAATATCTTGATGGACGGATCGATATGCTGACCATTGCAGGGTCTGAACATATAGTTCCCGCCCAGGCTATTGTAAGGGCATTTGGCTTCTCGCCCGGTCTCTGACAGCTTACAAGAACTGCAGGGAGCGGGTAGAGCATGTTGCCCGGCTTAAATTCTGCTCTGGACATATTTTCCTCTCTTTTAATAGTTAAAATAAACTAATTCCTCTGCAGCCGGAGATGTCTTCGCAACACTATCGGCGTAGATTACAGGGCCGTCGCCCTCGAATTCAGGATAGAATTCTTTCTCGATGGTGCCTTCAACGATTACCCAGTCACGATCCTTCAGGGACTTTGCACCGCCGTAGTAGCATTTAAAGCCTACGAAGGCTACGTCTGCTGCACAGCAGGTCATTGCGAAACGACCCGGTACAAATTCATTTGCACCGTATGTGCTTGGCTTATGAACCATGGCCTTGAATTTGATCTTCTTGCCGAGGTATTTGTCCGGATTATCTGCAGCATCGATATAGAACAGACCGAAATCCTCCTCATCAAAGGTAATGAGCGGACCGTCTGTATCGAAAGGAAGCTCAGCCTCCTCCTCGTCAGCATCTGCGACACCGTCTTTATTCTCAAATATAACCTGAGCACGTCTGTTTACGGCTCTGATACTTCTTCTGTATTCAGCCTTCTTAGTATTTTCATCGCAACGATTGAAGATGATCATATCGGCATTCTTAAGCTGATCCATGATGATCTTCTTCATATTGCTTATATAAACATCAAAGGTGGATGCATCTACGAAAGAAAGCACCTGAACAACTGTCCATCCCTTCGGAACACGGATATTAAATATCCTGTCCAGCTCCCACATGCCGTTGTACTCGATCATAACCAGCTCAGGCTTAACCCTCGCGCTGATATTGAGGAGATTCTCGGCATTCAGAGTTTCCTCGGTAATGAACTCAACAAATATATTCTTCTTTGCGAGCGCCTCGATGTCATATTCTTCCTCTCCGTCCTCGCAGACAAGGAGAAGTGTCTTCTGTCCGTCGGTAAACGAACGGTCTATCAGAGTTTCCTTGGCAAATCTGGTCTTGCCGCTGCCAAGAAAGCCCATAAATACATAAACAGGAATTTCCTTATTCATATTTATCCTCACATTAACATAATTAAACAGCTATTATTAGAGATACAGTGATTATCCTCTATCCGATCACAAGTCAATCGATCATCAGATCAACAAACTAGTTAACTCCGAACAGTTCAGCAATCTTAGCCTCGTCAAGCTTGCTTCCGATAACACAGAGCTTTCCGGTATAATCAGCTACACCTTCTCTTACCTCATACTCGCCCGGCACAAGGTCGAACTCAAGCCACTTACCTTCCTTGTTAGGGATGATTCCCTTGGCACGAAGGATGATACCGAACTCATTGTCCTCTTCAACTGCAAGCTTATCAAGTATAGCCTTGAGATCTGACTCATCATATTTGTGAGCTGTCTCTCTGCCCCAGCTTGTAAATATCTCATCTGCATCATGTCCGTGATGGTGGTGATGATGTCCGCAGCTGCATACTC
>DOVL01000068.1 GCA_003520105.1 Lachnospiraceae bacterium
GCTCCGCACTTCATGAGTTCATCTGTTGCAAAACCTATCTCCTCGCCGGTCATGTCATCTATATTACATTCCAGAGTACAGATACGATCAGCGTGATCAACAGCACTTACATGAAATTCCGGATCCGTTAATACATCATTCTGATTTGATGCACAGGTATTATTCTTTAACTCTTCTCCCAGCATCACTCTCACACAGTTTGCGGCTTCAAAATCCTTCTTCCCCATTCCGTAACCGATTCGTCCGGCTGCCATCACAGGCATATTTCCAAATTCATCCGCAAAGGTTTTGATAAGTGCCGCACCGGTCGGTGTACAGAGCTCACCTTCTATCCTTCCGCTATACACAGGAATACCCTTTAAAATAAATGCGGTTGCAGGTGCAGGAACCGGAAGTATTCCATGCATACAGTGAACCTTTCCGAACCCTGTTGCAATCGGAGATACAACAACCTTATCAGGCTTGATCATATCCATAAGTATGCATACTGAAGTGATATCAGCCACCGCGTCCATTGTACCGACCTCGTGAAAATGAATCTCCTCCACAGTTCTTCCGTGTGCACTGCTCTCCGCCTCAGCAATCAGATTATAAACTGCAATGATCTTATCTTTCACTTCCCGGGAAGTATCAAATTCGCCCACCATATCTCTTATATCCTGCATGGATGTATGATGATGGTGGTGATGCTCGTGATTGTGGTCATGATCATGATGATGGTGTTCATGGTCGTGTTCTTCATGATCATGATGTTCATGATGGTGGTCATAGTCGTCATGATGGTGATCATGGTCATGATAGTGTTCGTGGTCATCATGGTCGCTATGTTCATGATCGTAATCATCATGATGGTCATGATCATCATGATGGTGATGGTCGTGCCCCTCATGTTCATGATAGTTTTCGTGGTCATCATGATCATCTTCGTGGTGATGATCGTGTGAGTGTTCCTCCTCACCATCAACAATTACACGAAAATGTGTCCCGGTGATCCCGCATTTCACGGATTTCTCCACACTCACAGCAACCTTCTTATCAACAAATATTTTATTTATCTTATCAATGAATTCTTTCTTCTTGTTGCCATCCAGAAGTTCATATAAAGCGGCCGTAAGCATATCTCCTGCCGCCCCCATTCCAAGATCAAAATATAAAACCTTCATGATCTTCTTACTCCTTCAAAACTGTAACATCGCTGTATTCCGAGCCATCCCGATCAGTTTCCATCACATATGATTTATCATACTGGCCTGATAAGCAGCGCCAAAACCGTTATCGATATTTACAACAGACACTCCGCTTGCGCAGCTGTTAAGCATTGACAGCAGCGCTGAAAGTCCTTCAAACGAAGCACCATATCCTACACTTGTAGGCACTGCGATCACCGGGCAGGATGCAAGTCCTCCGACTACGCTCGCCAGCGCCCCCTCCATTCCGGCAATTGCTATTATCACTCTTGCACCCATGATCTCGTCGATATGAGCCAGCAGTCTGTGAAGTCCGGCAACCCCTGCATCGTAGATCCTCACGACCCTGTTTCCAAGAAATTCAGCTGTTCTTGCAGCCTCTTCAGCCACCGGTATATCACTTGTTCCGGCCGTTATCACTGCTATATATCCTTCCGAATCAACCGACAGATTACCGCCTATTATTGCCAGGCGTGCGTCCTCAAAATAGATATACTCGGTTTCTAATACACCGGTCATGGTACTGTCAGAATCTGAATCCTTCATATCCTTTTCTACAGGCACGTCAGACAGCCCCAGCAAGCCCTTCAATTCATACGATTTATCACTGTCTATCCTCGTGATCAGGATATTCCTCTGGCCGTTTTCAAGCATAGCCTTAGCGATAGCTGCAATCTGCTCCGATGTTTTTCCGGCTCCGTAGATCACCTCATGCGCTCCTTGTCGCAGTTTCCTGTGAGTGTCCAGCTTGGCAAAATCCATCTCAACGAAGGGTTCCTTTCTAAGGAAACTCAGAACCTCATCCTCGCTGCACTGCCCGGTTTTGTATCTTTCAAGTAAATCTTTTATATCATTCATCTACTGTACTTTCTTCTCTTCCTCTTCGGTCTCCTCGCCTACTGTTTTGTAGCCGTTCAGATCAACTGTAACGTATTTAAATCCGAGATCCTTGAACTTCTCATTGATAACCCTTCGGCTCACTTCTCTTACAGTGAATTCAATATCCGCAGGAAGAACCTCGATACGCACAAGGACTCCACCATGAACACGAACTCTGTACTGCTTCAGCCCGAGAGATCTGAGAACCTCTTCAGCCTTCTCGATCCTTCCAAGAAGCTCCGGAGTGATCTTCTCACCGGTCGGAACTCTCGTTGCCAGACATGAGAATGAATTCTTGTCAAAGGTCGGAACATTCAGCATCTTCGAATAATTTCTGATCTCATTTTTCGTAAAACCATATGCAAGCAGTGGGCTGAGGATTCCAAGCTCCTGAACCGCTCTGAAACCAGGTCTGTAATCCTGCATATCATCCTTATTGGTTCCTTCGATAACTGTGTCTATTCCATTATCGGCAGCAATCTCCTTAATCCTGCCAAAGATATATTTCTTGCAGTAATAGCATCTCTCATCAACATTCTGAACATACTCCGGAATCTTGTATTCCTCAGAGTCAAATATGATATGTCTGATGCCCTCAGCCTTGCAGTAATCCTCTGCTTCCTTGATCTCAACGCCCGGAACCCCCGGTGATTTTGCCGTGATCGCAAGGCATTTATCGCCAAGCAGTTCATGACATATCTTGAGCAGGAACGTTGAATCAACGCCTGCCGAGAAAGCAACCGCAATACTGTCAAATCTGTTCAGATAGTTTCTGAGTCCTTCGTATTTTTCCATATTACACCCCTTATTCTTTCTAAAAACGCCCCCGTTTTTTATTAATATTATCAGTTACTAAATATATATTTACTCAAAGATTATTATATCTTCGATAATTTTCCGCTTCCTCAATAAAGTGGTACACGTAATTCGGATTGGACGGATAATAGATGTGTGGGAAGCCCATCCACGAAACCGGTCCGGCCTTGATAGCATCCCAGCTGCTGCCCGAAACAGGCTTACTTACGATGCAGGACATTCCGTTATCGGTACTGTCATAGTAGTGGAACTCATGTCCTCTTATCGTTTCACCGCTGTTCAGGAACCGCTTCTCCTTCTCTTCGATATTTACATATCCGAACCGGACGAGATGCCCCGTATTCCTGCATTTGGCATGTATCACACCGCACATCTTGTACTCGGCACCGTTATCATCCACGATGCTGTCGTGCAGATACATAAAGCCACCACATTCGGCGATCACAGGCATTCCTCCGTTTATCGCATCCCTGACACTGTTTATCATATTCAGATTCCGTGAAAGCTCCTTCAGATGAAGCTCAGGATACCCACCGTAAAAGATAAGTCCGCAAAGCTTTTCCGGAAGTATATCGTCCCTTATCGGTGAGAAAGGAACAAGTTCTGCGCCTGCCTCCTTAAGCATCCTCAGGTTGTCCTCATAGAAGAAGCTGAACGCATCATCACGCGCAATTCCTATCCTTACAGGCCTGTCAGCAGCGACCTTGTCCACCTCAAATTTGTAAGCCGGAAGTGACTCCGCAACGCCTGAGATCCTGACAAGTTCCCGAAGATCGATCGTATTCTCCATGATCCTCACAAGTGATTCAAGGGTAGCCGAGAAACCTGCAATCTCCTCCGGAGCCTTCAGCCCGAGATGCCTGCTTTCAAACTTCAGATCCTTGTCATAAGGAATATATCCTACGCAGCTGATACCAAGCTCGCTCCTTATGAGAGGCTCGATTATCTTATACACTTTTTCACTCATTTTATTGAATATAACGCCCTTGATCAGGTGCTCTCTGTCATACCGGAGAAAACCTGAAACGAGCGGGACGATGGATCTGCTCATTCCGTGAGCATCCACCACAAGAATTATCGGAATACGAAGCTTATCAGCAAGATCATAGGAAGATCCCTCCTCCTTGATGCCTCCAAGTCCGTCATAAAGTCCCATGACACCTTCAACAACCGAGATGTCATGATTATAATTATCCTCAGGCCGCTGATACAGCGCCCTTGTCATATCTTTTCCTGTAAAATACGTATCAAGATTTCTCGATGGTATACCGAGAACTCTTCTGTGAAACATCGGATCGATGTAATCGGGACCGCACTTGAACGCACGCGGTTTGTAACCCTTCTTCTTCAGAAGACTTATAACGCCGCATGTAATAAGTGTCTTGCCGCTGCCCGATCCCGGAGCTGCGATCATAAATGCCGGTTCTCTCATATTTACCCCCTAACCGCTACAGCTTCCCCATATTACTGCAACTGATCTGACGAAAACCCGTTTATTCAACTACACCGCTTTTCCTATCATTGCGATAAAATCCATCGGAGAAACTCTTGAACTGTCAAGATCATGCAAAATATTCATGCCAACCCCTCCTCGCCAAATCATATATCTTCAAACACCTGAAGTTTGAATGATTATTATCGTTATCTGATTATAATGTAAAAGCTGCGATCATAATAGGATTCTCAGCCTTCATCTCGTATCTTCCGTCCTGCTGAACCAGCCGTGATACACTTATTTCAACAATGTCCGGCTCCGTAAAGATACCTTCACTGAGCATATCAAGTATCTCATTCCTGGTCCGTTCGGTAATGGCCGTGATACATGCTCGGATTGTTCTGCCATTAGTCCTTAACAGATTTATTATATCACGAAGACGGCCTTCTGTTCCACCTATAAATACTCTGTCAGGCGGATTATTTTTCAGAAAATCACTGTCTAAAATATCTGCCGCATCACCTGCTATCGGTATGATATTATGAACCCCGAAACGCTCCATATTTCTCTTGAGCAGCTCTATCCTCTCCGGCTTCTTCTCGAAGGCTATAACCCTGATCGTAGGAGACACTCCGGCAACATCTATAGTCACCCCACCGGCGCCGCTGCCGATGTCATAGAATGTACATCCTTCGAAGAGTCTCAGTTTACTGAGAACCACTTCTCTGATCTCTTCCTTGGTGATCGGCACATGCTCCTCACGTAAATATCTGCTCGTTGGTATACCGTAAGAAAGTGGTTTTCTTTCAGGTGCCGGATCATGAATAAATGCGGTATACAGACCCTCCGGCAGCTCATTTATAACTCCGGAAATATCGGAAGGATTCTCTCCGAAATCCCGCTTTGAACAATCTATTTTTACGATCCTCTCATCCGGATATGACAGCCTGTAGCCCAGCCACAACTCCGATCCTTCACTATTCTTTACACCGTCAGTCACTGCATGCACAGAACTGCCGAGCCTCCTCATACTATCAGACTGAAGAGCTTCTGCCAGCCTTCTCACATCCTTTGCCCCTGAGAGAAGTACAAAGGTTTTCTCAGAAAATCTTGCCGAAGCGATAACCTTACCAATCTCCTCATCAAAATTCCTTCCGTGAAGACTGAATATTGCGGCATCCTGCCATGAAACCTTAAGTCTTGAAGCAAGATATGAAACAGAAGAAATCCCCGGCTTGATATCTATATTTATTGCCAGTTCCGGATCAGTTTTTTTTCTCTCTACTGCCCACTCAGTAAGCCTGCGATAAGCCTTCTCGGCGCCGCTGTAAAAGCCTGAATCACCGGAATAAATAAACACAGCCTTATACACACTTTCATCCGGCCACGACAGTGTATTCCTGCCATTCTTCTCCGGCCACGGCAGATCATTCAAACCACTGTCATTCTCATCACCGGGATTACCAACTCGAATCCTGTCACCATTACAGATAACATTATTCAAAACATCGATCATATCCTCAACCCTGTAGGTATCGACGATCTTCTGGACAGAACTGTCAGCGAAGGGACTGCTGAGCCTCTCCGCTCCGAAAACAATATCCGCCTTTTTTATTATATTTTTAACCTCTTCTGTCAGGCAGGACTCGTTTCCCATTCCTGCTCCGACCAGAGTAATCTCAATCTCGTACTTCATATTTGTTCCCCAATTACTACGCAATTTATCAACACATTATTGTGTGTTTTTTTAACATTTGATGAATCTCTATTTGACGTATCAAACTGAATAACTTTATCCATTCTGAATAATATTTTATCAGAGCAACGGGTGATTTTTCAACAAAGAAAAAGAGCAGCGATCATATTATTTGACCACCGCTCATTCTCTGAAGAAGACTACTGTTTATCTATTATTTTGAATAAGATATCTTAATTGAACCTGTATCTGTTGTAAGGTTACATTTGCCACCTGTAACGCTTTCAGGAACCTTTACAGAACCTGTATCTGTTTTAGCGAAGATGATCTTCTCTGTAAGGATTGTACCCTTTATAGATCCCGTATCTGTTTTAACAGTGATATTAGCGGCATCCATATCCTTAAGTGTTACGGAACCTGTATCTGTAGTTGCTTTAAGGTCGCCAACTGCTATGGTATCCTTAATCTTGATGGAACCTGTATCGGTCCCAAGCTTAACATTGCCATTACATCTTATTGTCTCAAGTTCGACCGAACCTGTATCTGTTGAAACTGATAAATTATCACATGAAAGGTTAAATACATCGATAGAACCTGTATCTGTCTTCAGAACGATATCTCCGTCAACAGGAACTGAATAAAGCTTAACGCTTGCTGTGTCGGCAGAAACCGTGATCTTCTTGTACTGCTCGTCAGGAAGGTATACAACTATCTTGCTCTGGGCATTAAAGTAGCCGATATTAAATCTGATAATATAATCATACCATCTTCTGGTATCCTTTTCTGTGATCTTCAGAACTCCGTCCTCGATTGCAACGGTTGTCTTCATTCTGCTGACCTCATCATATTCTACCTTAAATGTATTGTCCTCTGATCTTTTTATCTTAACATCGCTTACCTCGCTCTTGATCGAGATGCTGTCAAAGCTCTCTGATGATGTGAATTCCTTATTGGTCACCTTTACGTTTCCAAGCTTCTTAGGATTGAATCCGAGAAGTGCGAAACCAACAATTCCTACGATGAGACCAAGCAGGATCAGTCCGAGACCTGTATAGGTGATCTTTCTATTCTTACTCATTATGCTGTCCTCCTTCTGAAAAGTCTCTTAATCATTCCAAACAGTTTCTTGATCAGGCCAACTGAGAAGCCTATTACCGATCTGAGTACCGGAATAAACAGAATTCCGATTCCTGCAAGCAAAAGTCCGATGCCGACTGTTACAAGTCCCATTGCCGGATGACCTGCTATGATATGAATGATCAGACTGAATACCGAAGCAATTCCTGCAAATATGAAAGAAAATACTATAGCACACACACCAGCCATAAGTCCGAAGACCAGTCCGCACGCTCCGATTGAAAGTCCAAATAACGTTGCTCCGGCTGCGATTAAAAATGGAGAGCAGATGATCAAAAGTAATATCTTAGTACCTGTATAACTTCCTTTCGATTTTCCCGAACCGGAAGATCCCGTGTTCCCCTGTGGAATCATTTCATTGTCACTCATATACCTTAATCCTCCTATTATTTTGTCAGTGTTTTATTCTTCATTTTTCATTAGCACTGAATTAGTGTTTCTTTCGACATTGCCACTATAACACATACAAGATTAAAAAATCATTAAACGATCATTAAATGTTCCA
>DOVL01000056.1:0-3597 GCA_003520105.1 Lachnospiraceae bacterium
TGAGAACAGGTGAAGGTAAAACTCTCGTTTCTACTCTTCCTGCTTATCTTAACGCACTCGAAGGCAAGGGCGTTCATATCGTTACCGTTAACGATTACCTTGCAAAGCGTGATGCCGAGTGGATGGGTTCCGTTCACCGCTTCCTTGGCCTGACTGTAGGTGTTATCCTCAACTCAGATTCTAACGATGACAGAAGAGAAGCATATAAATGCGATATTACATATATTACAAATAACGAGCTTGGTTTCGATTACCTCCGTGACAACATGGTAATCTACAAGGAGCGTCTCGTTCAGAGAGGACTCCACTATGCGATCATCGATGAGATCGACTCAATCCTTATCGATGAGGCTCGTACACCGCTCATTATTTCCGGACAGAGCGGAAAGTCAACCGACATCTACAAGATGTGTGATTACCTCGCAAGAAGAATGGAGAGAGGTACCGCATCTACAGAGATCAGTAAGTTCGATGCCCTTATGGGTACTCAGATAGAAGAAGATGGTGATTACCTTGTAAATGAGAAGGATAAATACGTTGTCCTTACCGCACAGGGTGTCAAGGAGGTTGAGCAGTTCTTCCACATCAAGAACCTTGCCGATCCTGAAAACCTCGAGATCCAGCACACTATCATCCTCGCTCTTCGTGCTCATGCACTTATGCACAAGGATCAGGATTACGTTGTTAAGGATGATCAGGTTCTCATCGTCGACAGTTTCACCGGACGTATCATGCCGGGTAGACGTTTCAGTGACGGTCTTCATCAGGCTATTGAGGCTAAGGAGAATGTTAAGGTTAAGCGTGAGAGCAAGACTCTTGCAACTATCACCTTCCAGAACTTCTTCAACAAATATGATAAGAAGGCAGGTATGACAGGTACCGCCCAGACAGAGGAGGAAGAGTTCCGTGAGATCTACGGAATGGACGTTGTAGTTGTTCCTACAAACCTTCCTGTTCAGAGAATAGATGAATACGACGCAGTATATAAGACCAAAAAAGAAAAGCTTAAGGCTATCGTTGATCAGGTTTACGAGGCAAACCAGAAGGGTCAGCCGGTACTTGTAGGTACAGTAAATATCGATTCATCTGAAGAAATAAGCAATTTGTTCAAGAAGCGCGGCATCCAGCATAAGGTTCTGAATGCCAAGTTCCATGAGATGGAAGCAGAGATCATCGCTGACGCAGGTCAGAAGGGTGCTGTTACCATCGCAACAAATATGGCCGGCCGTGGTACCGATATCAAGCTTGGCGAAGGTGTTGCAGAGCTCGGTGGTCTTATGGTCATCGGTACTGAGAGACATGAGTCAAGACGTATTGATAACCAGCTGAGAGGTCGTTCAGGTCGTCAGGGTGATCCGGGATATTCCAAGTTCTACCTCTCACTTGAGGATGATCTGATGAGACTCTTCGGTTCAGAGAAGGTTATGAGAGTTTATGATGCTCTTCGTATTCCTGAGGGTGAGGAGATCCAGCATAAGACTATTTCCAGATTCATTGAGAGAGCGCAGAGAAAGATCGAGTCTAACAACTTCGCGATCAGAAAGAACCTCCTTGAGTACGATGAGGTTAATAACGAGCAGCGTGAGGTTATTTACGCTGAGCGTCGTAAGGTTCTTGACGGCGAAAATATGAGAGATACCATCTTCGGAATGGTTCAGGATACAGTCGCAAGATATGTAGATAAGGTGGCTTCAAACGAGGTTGATCCTTCTGAGTGGGACCTCAAAGAGCTTAATGATACACTTCGTCCGATAGTTCCTCTTCAGCCTATCGTTCTTCTTGAGGAAGAGAAGCAGAGAGGAAGTGCAAATGCATTTAAGCAGAGACTTAAGGAAGAGGCTGCAAGACTCTATGAGTCAAAGGAAGCTGAATTCCCTAATCCTGAGACAATGCGTGAGATGGAGCGAGTTATCCTCCTTAAGGTTGTAGACAGAAAGTGGATGGACAATATCGATGATATGGATCAGCTCCGTCAGGGTATCGGTCTCCAGTCTTACGGTTCGAGAGATCCGCTTGTTGAATACAAGATGGCCGGTTATGATATGTTCAATGATATGACAGATGCAATCAAGGAAGATACATCACGTCTTATCATGCATGTAAGAATAGAAGAGAAGGCTGAGCGTGAGCAGGTTGCCAAGGTTACAGGTACCAACAAGGATACCACAGCCAAGAAGGAGCCTGTTAAGAGAAAGCAGGCTAAGGTTGGACGTAACGACCCATGCCCATGCGGCAGCGGTAAGAAATATAAATATTGTCACGGCGCCCAGCAGTAATCAAGAATTGATTACTGCGCCTGACTGACCGTCGAACAGACGGGCAGTCGCCTAGGACAGCGGAGCCGGCATGCTGCTCGGCAGCAGGGCGGATGCGATGTCCGTTGGCATGAGGGAGCGCCCAGCAGTAATCAAGAATCGATTACTGCGCCTGAACATAATATATAAAAGGTGGTGAGCGGAGTGCTTGAACTTGATCAGTACAAATTCACTTTAAATGAATACAGAAAACCACTGCTTGAAGTGAAGGATTCTCTTGACATAGCAGGTAAAGAAAACAGAATAAAAGAGCTTGAAGCAGCTATGGAAGATCAGAACTTCTGGAATGATGTCGAAGAAAGCAACAAGATCATGAAGGAAGTTAAGAATCTGAAGGATACCATCGCTGAGTTCGGGGCCATCCAGACAGCCTTTGACGATATCGAAGCAATGATCGATATGGCCGAGGAAGAGGATGATACAGACCTCATCGAGGAAGCCGGCGAGATGCTTGAGGATTTCAAGGAGAAGTTTGAATCCTTCAGGATAGAGACACTGCTTTCAGGCGAATTTGATACAAATAACGCAGTTGTTACCATTCACTCCGGAGCGGGCGGAACCGAAAGCTGTGACTGGGTTTCCATGCTCTATCGTATGTACACCAGATGGGCAGGAGCAAAGGGCTTCGGCGTAGAGGAATTCGATAATCTTCCGGGTGATGAGGCCGGAATCAAGTCCGTTACCTTCCAGGTGAACGGTTATCATGCTTACGGCTATCTCAAGTCCGAGCATGGTATTCACAGACTTGTACGTATTTCCCCTTTCAATGCAAACGGCAAGAGGCAGACATCCTTCTGTTCGGTTGATGTCATGCCTGAAATAGATGACACTATAGAGATAGATATCAGAGATGATGATCTGAAGGTTGATACCTACAGATCCAGCGGCGCGGGCGGTCAGCACATCAACAAGACCTCTTCCGCTGTCAGGATCACACATCTTCCTACCGGAATCGTTGTTCAGTGCCAGAATGAAAGATCTCAGCATATGAACAAAGACAAGGCCATGAAGATGCTGAAGGCCAAGCTCTTCATGATGAAACAGCAGGAAAATATGGAGAAGATGTCCGGCATCAGAGGCGAGGTTGCCGACAATGGCTTCGGAAGCCAGATCAGATCATACGTCCTTCAGCCATATACACTTGTTAAGGACCATCGAACTAATTGCGAAGTCGGCGATGCAGCGCGCGTTCTCGACGGCGGCATCGATCCGTTCATCAATGCATATCTGAAGATGGTAGCCCAGCAGTAATTGCGCAGCAATTACTGCACCTGACTGACCG
>DOVL01000056.1:3656-20128 GCA_003520105.1 Lachnospiraceae bacterium
GAAATTATAAATAGAGAGGATATAGATTATGTTTAATGTTGCGATTCTGGGATACGGTACGGTAGGCTCAGGTGTATTTAAGGTAATAAAGCAGAACGCCGAGGTACTGAAGAAATTCTCAGGTAAAGATATTAATGTTAAATACGTGCTGGATCTTAGGGATTTCCCGGGTGATCCGGTAGAAGAGGTTCTTGTCCATGATATGAACGTGATTCTTGAGGATAAGGATGTTAAGTGTGTTGTTGAGGTTATGGGCGGAGTTGAGCCTGCAAATACATTTGTCAGAAAGGCTATTGAAAGCGGTAAGTCTGTCTGCACTTCAAATAAGGAGCTTGTTGCGAAGCACGGCGCAGAGATTCTTGCGCTTGCCAAGAAGAACAACGTTTCTTTCCTGTTTGAAGCATCTGTCGGTGGTGGTATTCCGATAATCAGAGCAATCAACGAATCTCTGACAGCTGACAACTTTGACAGTATCGCAGGTATTCTTAACGGTACGACCAACTACATCCTGACGAAGATGAGAAATGAAGGACTTGCATTTGATGAGGTTCTGAAGACTGCTCAGGAGAAGGGCTATGCAGAGAGAAATCCTGAAGCTGACGTAGAGGGCTACGATGCATGTCGTAAGATTGCAATCCTTTCTTCACTTATCTGCGGTAAGCAGGTTGATTATGAAGATATTTCAACCGAAGGAATCAGCCATATTACAAAAGAAGATATTGATTATTCTATAAAGGTTGGAATGCCGATCAAGCTTCTCGGACTTATGAAGAAGGACGGCAGCGAGGTTTATTCAATGGTTGCTCCTTTCATGATCGGTGAGGAGCACAGCCTGAGAGATGTAAACGGCGTTTATAATGCAATCACACTTCATGGAGATATGCTCGGAAATGTTATGCTCTACGGCAAGGGCGCAGGAAGTCTTCCGACAGCCAGCGCAGTAGTTTCCGACGTTGTTGAGATAGCTAAGAATAACAGTGAAAATATAGATATCGTTTGGGACAGTGAGAAGGTAAAGCTTGGAGATGCAAGTGCATTTAAGGCAAGATATTTCGTAAGACTTGCTGCGGCTGATGCAGAAGATAAAGTTAAGGAACTCTTCGGAGAAGTTTCCTTTGTTGAAGCGCTTTCAGGCGAGACTGTATTTGTTACTGCGAAGGAGTATTCGGAGGCTGAGCTTACGGAGGCTCTTAAAGATTTCAGCATAATTACGAAGATTCGTGTTGCTGAATAGTTAAAACAGTGATATTATTAGCGATCATCATGCGGTGCGGTTTGGCCGATCCGCAGAGGATACGCTGATTACATAATAATCGTCATCGGATCAGATGCTTATGCTCAGGCCGGATGACATATAACACATACGGAGGCATACACTATGTTAGTGGTAAAGAAATTTGGCGGCACATCGGTTGCCAACAAAGAGAGGATCTATAATGTGGCCAACAGATGTATTGAAGAGTACAAGAAGGGCAACGATGTCGTTGTTGTTCTTTCGGCTATGGGTAAATACACTGATGAGCTGATCACAATGGCGAAGGATATCAACGATAATCCACCGAAACGTGAGATGGACATGCTTTTCACCATCGGTGAGCAGATGTCTGTTGCACTCATGGCTATGGCTATGAACAAGCTTGGAGTTCCGGCTATCTCGCTCAACGCATTCCAGGTTGCTATGCACACAACTTCTGTTTACGGAAATGCAAGACTTAAGAGAATCGATGCTGAGAGGATCAGAAACGAGCTTGAGCAGAGGAAGATAGTTATTATCACCGGTTTCCAGGGCGTTAACAAATATGACGATTATACCACACTCGGAAGAGGCGGTTCCGATACAACGGCAGTTGCACTTGCAGCAGCGCTTCATGCTGATAAATGCGAGATTTACACAGATGTTGACGGTGTTTACACTGCTGACCCACGTAAGGTTAAGAATGCGAGAAAGCTCGATACAGTAACCTACGATGAGATGCTCGAGCTTGCAACACTTGGCGCAGGCGTTCTGCATAACAGATCGGTTGAGCTTGCTAAGAAATTCGGAGTTCAGCTTGTAGTTCGTTCAAGCTTAAATAATAATGAAGGTACCGTTGTTAAGGAGGATACTAAGATGGAAAAAATGATAGTCAGCGGTGTTGCCGCAGATACAGATGCAGCAAGAGTTGCAGTAATTGGTCTTAAGGATGAGCCGGGCGTTGCATTCAAGCTTTTCAACGCACTTGCTCAGAAGAATATAAATGTTGATATGATACTTCAGTCAGTTGGTCGTCACGGCACAAAGGATATTTCCTTCACATGCAGTATGGATGATGCTGACGAGGCTGCAAAGATCATCGAAGGATGTATGCAGTGTGAGTCCGTAGACGTTAACAAAGAGGTTTCAAAGGTTTCTATCGTTGGTGCCGGAATGCAGACAAATGCAGGCGTTGCAGCTAAGATGTTCGAGGCTCTCTATGATGCAAACATCAACATCAGAATGATCTCTACATCAGAGATCAGAGTTACAGTTCTTATCGATGCTAAAAACACAGAGAGAGCAATGAATGCTATCCATGACAAGTTTGATCTTGGTGATAAATAAACATCACATAAACATACCTCCTCGGATATAGAAAAATACAACCTCGGAGGCATGCTGATGTGTGTAATTACACACAATCATAAATTGTAAGTGGCGTAAATTATTAGGGCAGGAGGATACTCCTGCCCGATTGAGGATTATGGATTGTAGAGTTGTGAGGGTTGTAAAAACAGTGTGATTCATGACATCCTTGAGGTTATGGAAGAAAGGACGGGGTTATGAAGAGAGATGATTATATAAGCTGGGATCAGTATTTTATGGGAATTGCTATGCTCTCTGCTGAGAGAAGCAAGGATCCGAATACTCAGGTCGGAGCATGTATCGTTGCTCCGGATAACAGAATTCTTTCGGTCGGTTACAACGGAATGCCGCAGGGCTGCGAGGATGACGAGATGCCTTGGGGCAGAGAAGGCGCTGCTCTTGACAGCAAATATCTCTTCGTCTGCCACGCCGAGCTCAATGCAATCCTGAACTACAGGGGCGCAAGAAACTTTAACGGCGCCAGACTCTACGTTACTCTGTTCCCATGCAATGAATGTGCGAAAGCTATCATTCAGAGCGGCATCAAGGAGATCGTCTACGGCTCTGATAAATATCAGTCTGCCGACAGTACGGTCGCATCCAAGAGGATGTTCGATCTGACCGGTATCAAATACAGAAAGTTCGAGCCTTCCGGCCGGGAGATCAAGGTTAATCTGTAGAAATCCGGCATAAAATAATTGATAGGAAAGATTCATGTACACATATGCCTCTGAAGGCGTATTCTTGCTACAACTGAAGAGGTATATGTGTACATGAATCTGTTAATAGGTATTATATCATGACGGTAACTTCTAAAAAGATTACAGTTAATATGAATAAGAAGGCCCTCACAGACTTTGTGATGAGGTCGTACTATTGCAAGCTTTCGGGCATCATGAGTATCATACTCGGGCTCGGCGGACTTGTTTTTTTGGTGTGGAATCTGATGAGTGAGAATCCAACCATGAGAAATATACTTCTGTTTGGCACGGTTGCGGTTATTTGCCTCGTGATCAATCCGATTACCCTTCTGTCGAAGGCGAAGAAGCAGCTCGCAACCAATCCTTCCTACAAGGCACCGGTTAATTATGAACTGAGGCCGGAGAATCTGAAGATCTCAGTCGGTGAGGAAAGCCAGGAGCTGGAGTGGAATAATATTTACAGGCTTCGTGCAAGTAAAAGCATGGTTGCGGTTTACACCAGTCCGTATCATGCATTTGTTATCCCAACGGACGAGCTGGGAGATGACAGAGCGATAGTGCTTTCACGACTTGTGCAGTATACGAGAGAATACAGACCGAGGCTTTCGCATAATCTGAAGCAGTATCTGGCGGATGCGAAATGATAACATGAATAACTCGGATCGTATCATGCCGGATTGGACGGCATGGACGTCGCAAAATGTTCCGACTATGGCAGGTAATGGTTGGACGCATGACATAGACAATGATTATGAATTAATCACCGGCTGCTTGAATCTGCCGCGTGAGAAATAAAAAAACGGATTATAAATAATGAGAGAAACAGAAACATACAGTGAACAGGAAACATATGATTTTGCTTACAGCCTTGCGCAGGAGGCGCTTCCGGGACAGGTTTATTGTCTGAATGGGGACCTCGGAGTCGGTAAAACTGTATTTGCAAGGGGATTTGGAGCAGGGCTCGGAATAGATGAGCCGATCGTCAGCCCGACATTTACTATTCTTAAGGAATACGATGAAGGAAGACTGCCGCTCTATCATTTTGATGTTTACAGGATTGGTTCGTCGGATGAGATGGAGGAAGTCGGCTATTTCGATAAGCTTGACCGTGCCGACGGAGTATGTCTCATTGAGTGGTCGGTTCTTATCGAGGATGTTATCCCGGAGGACGCGATAAATGTTGAGATAAAGAAAGATAATTCGAAGGGATTTGATTACAGGAAGATAGAGGTAAACTCATGAAAATACTCGGAATTGACAGTTCGGGCATGACTGCATCTGTGGCACTTGTTGCAGATGATGGTCTGATGGCTGAATTTACGATAAATAATAAAAGAACACATTCGGAAACACTCCTTCCGATGATAGATAAACTGATGAATATGGCTGAGGTTCAGCCTTCTGAACTTACGGCTATCGCTATCGCTGCGGGTCCGGGATCCTTCACAGGCCTCAGGATAGGTGCGGCTACTGCAAAGGGACTTGCACTCGCACTTGATGTTCCGATCGTTCCGGTTCCGACGCTTGAGGGACTTGCTTACAACCTTGCCGGCGAGAAGAGACTTGTTGTATCCGTTATGGATGCACGAAGAAACGAGGTTTATGCGGGCGCGTATGATGTAGAGATTAAGAATGACTGTGATGTTGCTGCATCACAGAATGATGATAAATCGACTGAAGTGTCGGCTCAGAATAACACTGTCACAGTAATAATTCCTGAGACTGCACTTCCTGTTTCGGAGCTTTTTGATAAGCTGAATGAACTCGGAAGAGAGGTTATATTTGTCGGTGACGGCATACCGGTTATTAAGAAGAATCTTGCGGAAACAGGTTTAAATATCCCTTACAGCTTTGCTTCTGTTCAGAATGAGAGGCAGAGGGGTGCTTCGGTTGCTGCCCTCGGAAAGCTTTATTTTGAAGAAGGTAGGGCAATCAATTCCGATGATTTTGCGCCGGAATATCTGAGAAAATCGCAGGCAGAGAGAGTTCGCGACGAGTCGCAGCAGCCGGCTGAATAGTACGGCCGAATCAATGAAACGAACTCCTGCTAAAATAGTATGAATTAACGGTGATGTATGTTACCGGGATAATATGGGCTATGCTGCCCGGAGATGATTGCTGTGAGTATAATAGATCAGATTGCGGAAATAGAAAAAGAAGTATTCACTGACGCGTGGTCACTTGAATCAGTCAGAGACAGCCTGGGATATGACTACAATCATTTCCTTGTCGTAACTATGGATGGACAAGTGTTCAGTGATGATCGAGGGGTCGATAAAGATACGAACTCGGGTGAAGAACAGTATGACATGAATGACCAGATTGGTTCGAATACTGATATCGCCGGATACATATTATATTCAGCTCTTGACGTTGCAGAACTGCAACGTATTGCAGTGAGAAAAACCTGCAGGCGAAGAGGCTTTGCGGATAAGCTCATGGAGCGATTCACGGATATTGTTTATGGAAATGATATTTCGGGAATCCTGCTGGAAAGTCCGGATAATGATCAGATGAGTATCGAAACCAGGATCATTCTCGAAGTTAGGGCGCAGAATACTCCTGCGATCAATCTGTATAAAAAATACAGTTTCAAGGAAATCTCCGTGAGGAAGAACTATTACAATAACCCCGTGGATGATGCAATCATCATGGAACTCGTGATTCGTGATAATAAAAAATGAGATAACAAATAATCTGAGCGTTAATGTGACGGCAGGTTTCATATACGATTCATAATGGCTTTGTTTTGTGACAGGATGAAAGGAAAAACAGATGAGAAGATTTAAAAAACTCAGTCTTTTAATGGCTTTTGCGGTAGCGTTTTCACTTACCGGATGCGGCGATAAGAAGGACAACGACAATAAAGACGCGAGATCAACTTCGGTAATTACTACGGAGGTTACCGAGGCTGCAAAGCCGGGAGAGAAATACCTGCAGTATGCAAATATGACCGAGAAGGAGATAGTTGCATCTCTTACGCTTGAAGAGAAGGCTTCTCAGATGGTTCTTCCGCAGATTCAGAGTGTTGACAATAAGGCGATGAAGAGCTACTGCTACGGTGGCGTTCTGTCTAAGGTTCAGCTTCTTACCTACGATCAGTGGCAGGAGGTTGTTGATGGTTTTCAGACTGCGGCAGTTAATTCCGAGGCCGGTATTCCTTTTATTTACGGACAGGATGATGTTCATGGTGTGAATTACGCGCTGAATACGGTTATATTTCCTCATAATATAGGTATGGGCGCAGCAAATGATCCTGAGCTTATGTACGAGGTTGGACTTATCACGGCTGATGAGGCAAAGCTTTGTCACATGCTTTGGAACTATTCGCCTTGTGTTGCACAGTCGGTTGACCCGAGATGGGGCAGAACCTACGAGAGCTATGGTTCAAACCTGGATATAATAAAGAGTCTCAGTGTGCAGTACACCAAGGGGCTTATTGACGGCGGCCTGATCGCATGTCCGAAGCACTTTATAGCTGATGGAAATGTTAAATGCGGTACGGGCGAGAATTCTGATTCTTATCGCCTCATCGACAGAGGAGATGCTGAACTGACAGATGCTGAGATTGATGAACTTCTTTCGGTTTATCAGGAGCTGATCGACGCCGGAGCACAGACCATCATGATCAGCCATTCGTCACTTAATGGCGTTAAGATGCATGAAAACGGCGAGTATATCATGAAGCTCAAGAACGAGATGGGCTTTGAAGGCTTTATCGTGAGCGACTGGAATTCGGTTCAGAATACCTCGTCATCAAGCTACTACGATCAGATGGTTACTGCTGTAAACGCAGGTATCGATATGTTCATGGAGGTCGATACCTTTAACGATGCGAGAAGCATCATTATAAGAGCTGTAAAGAATGGTGATATTTCCGAGGAACGTGTCAATGACGCTGTGGAAAGGATCATCAGAGTAAAGAAAAATGCAGGAGTGATCGCAGATCCGTTCTGTGAAAATATGAAAACCGTTAAGACGGAGACCGGTTCGGATGAATACAGGGCTGTAGCAGAGAGATGTGTTGAGGAAAGCCTTGTACTTGTGAAGAACGAAGGAAACCTTCTTCCTTTCAAGAAGGGTACGAAGATTTATGTGACGGGACCTGCCGCTGACAATGCGAAGGCTCAGTGCGGCGGCTGGACACTTGACTGGACAGGAAGTCCGGATAAGGATATTCCGGGAGTTACCACGATACTTGCGGGCTTTGAACAGCTTAAGGATAAATATGGTATAGAGATCATCACTGACGAGAGCCGTGCCGCTGAGGCGGATGTTGTGCTCCTCGTTGTTGGTGAAGAATCATACGCAGAGTGGCTCGGTGATACTGCCGATCTCCAGCTTTGCGGCGCTCTCGGACTTGAGGGAAATTTTAGTGCGATAGAAGAAGCTAAGTCGCTTGGCAAGCCTATTGTTGCGTGCATCGTTGCCGGAAGAAATGTTATCATTCAGGATCAGGTTAATGATTGGGACAGCGTGGTTATGTGCTACCTTCCGGGTTCTGAAGGACAGGGTGTTGCAGAGGTTCTCTGCGGTGGTGCAAACTTCAGAGGAAAGCTTCCTAGTCCGTGGTATTCATCACTTGATCAGATACCTGATGGAAAACCATGGCTCGAGCAGGGCTTTGGACTGACATATTAAAGTTCGGGGCGACGGCCTGAATATACTGTATTTTATATATCGGACTAAGTACGATAGCAGGATTTGATGATTATAGATATTTATTACAGGAGAGAAATAGATGCTTGATATCTGTCTTCTCGGCACAGGCGGAATGATGCCTCTGCCATACAGATTCCTCACCTCTCTTATGGTGAGATACAATGGACATACATTTATGATAGACTGCGGCGAGGCTACGCAGATCTCTGCAAGACTGCAGGGCTGGAGCTTCAAGGATATTGACGTTATTATGATCACGCATTTTCACGCAGATCATATCAGCGGACTTCCGGGGCTTCTTCTCGCCATGGGTAATTCTGACAGAAGCGATCCGGTGACGATCATCGGACCGAAAAATATAAAGAAGGTTGTTGATTCTCTTCGCATCATCGCACCGGAGCTTCCGTTCCGCGTGAATTGTGTGGAGATAGAAGGCTCTGAGCAGAACTTCAATATGTTCGGGCTCAGGCTGAAGGCTTTCAAGGTCAACCATAACATACTTTGCTACGGTTACAGTATGGAACTTGACAGAAAGGGCCGCTTCAATGCCGATGCTGCAAAAGAGCTTAATATACCTCTTCAGTATTGGAAGGTTCTTCAGAGCGGCGAGGATGTGACGGTCGACGGCAAAGTATTTACAAGTAATATGGTTATGGGCGAGGACAGAAAGGGACTTAAGGTGACCTACTGTACCGATACCAGGCCGACCGAAATGATAGCGGAGGTTGCTAAGGGTTCTGACCTCTTCATCTGCGAGGGTATGTATGGCGAGCAGGATGAGGAGAGCATGGAGAAGGCAAGATCCAAGAAGCATATGACGATGTACGAGGCGGCTGAGCTTGCCAAGCAGGCAGGCGTTGAGGAACTCTGGCTGACTCATTTTTCACCGTCGATAACCAAGCCGAAGATGTATCTGGATGCGGTCAGAGAAATATTTCCAAATGCTGTCATCGGCAAGGACAGGATTACGAAGGAACTTAATTTCGAAGACTGAGCAAAGGACGAAGATGAATTTACATGACCGGCACCACTCTTGGTGATCGGTACATGGATTGAAACAGAAAGAGATAGAAAATGGAAGACGTTGTAATACTCGGAATTGAATCATCGTGCGACGAAACGGCAGCGGCTGTTGTTGTGAACGGAAGGAATGTCAGATCCAATGTTATTTATTCCCAGGTTCCGCTTCACACTCTCTACGGCGGCGTTGTTCCGGAAATCGCATCGAGAAAGCATATAGAGAAGATCAATCAGGTTATCAGGAAGGCTCTTCTGGATGCCGAAATGACCTGGGAGGATATCACTGCGATCGCTGTTACCTATGGACCGGGACTTGTGGGACCACTTCTTGTGGGCGTCGGTGCAGCCAAGGCTATCAGTTATGCGAAGAACATCCCTCTTGTCGGAGTTCATCACATCGAGGGACACATTTCCGCAAATTATATTGAAAATAAAGATCTTGAGCCGCCGTTTATGTGCCTCGTTGCATCAGGCGGACATTCACATATTGTAAAATGTACCGATTATGGAAAATATGAGATAATCGGCAGGACCAGAGATGATGCGGCAGGAGAAGCCTTCGATAAGGTTGCCCGCGCAATCGGACTCGGTTATCCGGGTGGTCCGAAGGTTGATAAGCTTGCTAAGGAAGGAAATCCGGATGCGATCGAGTTTCCGAAGTCGCATTTTGCTGATGCGCCTTATGATTTCTCCTTCAGCGGTATCAAGTCGGCTGTGCTGAATTATCTCAACAGCTGTGATATGAAGGGTATAGAGGTAAATAAGGCTGATGTTGCTGCATCCTTCCAGAAGGCCGTAATAGAAGTACTTACGGAAAATGCGGTTAAAGCTGCAAAGGATTTCGGGTGCGAGAGGCTTGCTCTTGCGGGCGGTGTCGCTGCGAACAGCAGTCTCAGAGAACATATGAGAAGCGAGGCTGAAAAAGCCGGGCTTAAGTTTTATAATCCGTCGCTTATTTTCTGTACCGACAATGCGGCAATGATCGGCGTAGCCGGATACTATGATTATATGCGTGGAATTCGTGATGATTACAGTCTCAATGCGGTACCAAATCTGAAGATCGGAACGAGATAGTATAGTAGATGCGATTGTTCAGATAGTATATTCGATATTTCGGAGATGATTGACAAGTGAGACGTATGTTTACGGATTTGATTGGTAAATATATGTATGTCATGATTCAAGGTGATGTAGAGGGGAAAATATGGTTTCAGCAATAGTTCTTGCCGGCGGCAGCGGCAGCAGAATGAAGAGTGATAAAGCGAAACAGTTTATCGATATAGACGGAAGGCCTCTTATTTATTATGCGTTAAAGGTGTTTGAGGCGAGTATAGTGGATGAGATCATCCTTGTCACCAGGCAGCAGGATATCAACACTATGCGTGAAGAGGTTGTAAAGAAATACTCATTTAATAAGGTCAGGAAGATAGTTGCCGGAGGCAAGGAGAGATACGATTCTGTGGAAAACGGACTCAGAGCCTGCGATAAGCGGAATAGTATCATTATGATCCATGACGGTGCGAGACCGTTTGTTACAAATGCAATGATCCTTTCTTCTATTTCCGAGGTTAGGCGCTGCAAGGCGTGCACGGTTGGTGTTCCGGTGAAGGATACGATCAAGGTGGTTGATGAAGAGGGCTATGGTGTAGAGACACCGGACAGGAGCACGCTCTATCAGATCCAGACTCCACAGACCTTTGACAGGAAAATACTCGTCGAGGCTTACAGCAGGATGAGAGCAGACGAAAGAGGCAGAGTTGTGATCACCGATGACACCATGCTTGTCGAGAAGTATCTGGATATAAAATCCAAGGTGGTTGAGGGCAGCTATAACAATATCAAAGTCACCACTCCGGAGGATATTCTGATCGCTAAAGCGATACTGAACAGCTGATCATACGGATTGATGGGGGAAAAGCTATGGTCTACACGATCTTCAGTATATTTTTCATACTGCTTCTGGTGTATGTAGTGACCAGAACAGTCTACGGATATTTTCGAAGGAACAGAAAGGAAAGGATACTCTATCTCAGAGAGTTCAAGAAAGGCAAATGTGTTGCCATCTATCTGATCGCCATACCGCTTTTCTTTCTGGGCTATATCTATGTTCAGGAGAGTGGACCTTATGCTGTATTTGAGTCCATCTCGAAAACTTTTAATTCAGTAATAAATATGGTTGCCCTTCGTTTCGAGTTTATGAACGTCGAAACCCTCATGAAGGACAATTATCTATACGGTGTAGCGGTTATAGTCTGCAACATCCTCTGCATTCTCAACGCAGGCGTCTTCATAGCTTCGCTTGCCCAGCAGTATTTCTGGGAGGAAGCATGTCATAGGAGATTCAATAAAAACTCAGGGGAAAAATATATTTTAGTTGGCGATAATCTGGGCTGTCGCAGAATTTATAATTCAATTACGGATGGCCGAAAGATACTTGTTTCAGCTGGCTCGAAAAAGGATATAAGCGAGCTTTACATGGAAAATATAGATTCCTTCGCTATAAATGATGAACTGGATTTTCTGATTCCTCAGATTCGGAGCTTTGCTAAAAAATCAGACAACGAAAACACTAAACTTTTCATTGTGATAAATACAGAGGATGAAAACAAGAACCTTCACATCACAGAAAAGCTGAGAGAAGTGATCCATGACAGGTTTGGTGATAATCCGGATCTATATATGAGGCTCCGCATCTATGTATTTGCCTCATCAATGTATGAGGGGCTTTACCATGATACGGAGACTTCGATCGGGTGCTTCAGACTTGTCAACAAATATAAGATAGTTGGGATGGACTTTGCCGAGAAATACCCTCACGCCCTTGGAATGCGTGGATATATCGATTACGAGACCTCACTTGTGGATGGTGGATTAAATATCAATACTGTATTTGTCGGCTTTGGAGATATTAATCGTGAGATATACAGATATCTCAGCATTACTGATCAGTTTATAAGTATGGATGGCGGTAGAATTCACAGTCATCCGGTGAATTATCATATATTTGACATAAACAATGCTCAGGATGATGTCACGCTTTGTCAGGATCACTACAGATACCTGAACGAGTTTTGTCACTATGATGAGGGAAGCGGTTTATATGTTCCGAAGGTTGATACTGAGAAATATCTCCCTCTTCCGGAGCTCCCATCAAGAGATTTCTTCCATAGGATAAATATCAATGACAAGGAGTTTTACCGGATTCTCCGCAGCATTTTTACGAAGGATGGCAATAATTTTAATCGTATTGTGGTCGCAGTCGGAAGTGACATGGAGAATCTGAATATAGCCGGTAGACTGAAAGTTAAACTGAATGATTGGAATATCAGTAATACAAATATATATGTTTATTCAAGAGAGAAGGAAGATGGTGTTCTTCAGGATAACATCTGTTATTTTGGTAATGAAGAGAAAAATATCTACAATATGGCTGAGATTGACGACAGCATGTTGATCCATTTTTCATTGAACAGGAATCGCGTCTACGCCTTGGAAAGCGCAAGAAAGACAGGAACAAGGCAGAGCGAGGAGGAGGTAAGGAGAATAGCTGACCGTAAATGGTTTGTTGAATGGCCTGAGAACAAGAGGGATTCCAACCTTTATGCCTCACTTGCAGTCAGAAGCAAGCTTCTTATGATGGGGCTTGATTATGAAAAGAAAAAAGCGAATGGAAAATATCTGTCATATGACGAATACATGGCGATTTACGCAGGTGACGATCTTCCGACTTTTGATGAAGGAGGCAGTCACGGAAAGGGCTCCGGTGTTAGAAAAATCATGGACGTAAGGGCTTCCAGAGCGTATAATATGGCTTATCAGGAGCACCTGAGATGGAATGCATATATGCTGAGCTGCGGCATAGTTCCGGCGGATAAGGAAACGATCTTATGTGAGAAGGATGAAGACGGTAATTTCACAAACGGAAACAGTTACCTGAAGCGTCATCATGGTAATCTCACTGATTTCGACGGACTTCGCGAGTTCGCAAAAATGATAGCAGAGCGAGATGGTATTTCTGCAGAAAAGGTGGATGTTATCTGTTACGATTACCAGATACTTGATGATGCATGGTGGATACTGGATGAGATAGGTTATGGTATCAAGAGAGCGTAACAGCTAATTTTACTGGATAAAATAAACTGGGGGTGAAGAAATGCATGATGTTTTTATCAGCTATTCTACCAAAAATAAAAATGTAGCCGATGCTGTTGTGGCGAATTTTGAGCAACACGGTATCAAATGCTGGTATGCGCCCCGCGATATCCTTCCGGGTGAAGAATGGGTATCTGCTATCAGGGAAGGCTTAAATATAGCAACTATATTTGTTCTGATTTATACAGAGGAATCCAATAAGTCGCGACAGGTCATGAATGAGGTTGCTCTTGCTTTCAATTCGGGTAAGACTCTGATACCTTTCCGATTAACCGAGAGTGTGATGAACAATGAACTGGAGTATTATCTTACAAGAGTTCATTGGCTTGATGCTGTCACGAATCCTCTTAATCAAAATATTAATACCCTTCGGGAATACGTTTCTCTCGTGCTTGGTCGTACTGAGGGCGTAACACCGATCCTTCATAAGGCGGGTGAAGTGCCGGGGAAGGCTTCTGATCCGGGCGTAAGTCAGGCGGCTGTTTCCGGTGGCCGTACGTCCGATTCAGACTCAGGCCGGTTGGAGGAACAGACTTCAGTAAGGAAGAGTAAAAAGAAGATCATTATTCCGGCGGTGATTGCAGCACTGGTGGCTGCTGTTGTTGTAGGGATTTTTATATTTGGAGGGAAAAAGAAGACTTCCGGCGGTAAGAGTTTTGAGGTGGGGAAGGAAGCTTATTATTCCGAATATCGCAGCAGTGAGGATAGTGATAAAGCTCTTGAAGATATGACCAAGGCTGCTGAAAAGGGTGATGCTGATGCATACTATTATCTCGGAAGGCTGGCAGAAAGAGCTTATGATTACCCTGAGGCGCGTAAGCAATATGAGAAGGGCGTGGAAAAAGGCAGTGCTCTTGCAAAGTTTGGTCTTGCAAGACTTTATCAGAACGGCAGGAGTGTGAGTGCTGATATCGAGCAGGCTGAGAAGCTTTATAATGAGGCACTTGATGCAGGCGCAACCGAAGCGTATTTTGAACTTGGTATTATGGCATGGAAGGGTTTATCCGGAGAGGGTGCCACAAAAGAGGCTGATGCGGAAGCTGCTTTGGAATACTTTGAGAAAGCAACAAAATGCAAGGACAGAGAAGTTGCGGCATACGCTTACATGTATATGGGAGAGGTTTATCGTCTCGGAACCGGCGGAATCGGAATGGATATGGACAAGGCTGCCGGATATTATGAGAAAGCGATAGAGACGTATCCTTACCTGGAGGGTGAGGCAAAATATTTCCTCGGAATGGGCTATGATACGGCTTGTGATGATATTCACGCTGACAGAACCTTTGCTGAGGCGAAGGAGTTCCTTGAGAAGGCAGCGGCTGAAGGCGATACCCGGTCGATGTATTATCTCGGAAATATGTACCGCTTTGGTTTTGGTGTAAAGAAGGATGGCCTTACAGCTTATTCTGATTATTATAAGAAAGCGGCTGAGGCCGGAGATACTGATTCGATGTATTGGATCGCAATGATGTATCAGAATGGACTGGCCGGTGTGACCGTTGATTATGAAGAGGCATACGAGTGGTTTTATAAGGCTGCTGTCATCGGTGACGGTGCTTCAATGAAGGCCATAGGCGACCTGTATTATTTCGGGAATTATGGTCTGACTCAGGATGGAGAGAAAAATTATGAAAGGGCGCTCTATTATTATGAGGAGGCTGTAAAAGCCGGCGATGGGGCAGCCTGTATCTCACTTTCTGAAATGTACCGTTTTGGAAGAGGAGTTGAAAAGGATATTACGAAGGCCAAGTCACTTTTAGAGGACTCTATAAGACTCGGTGAGGTTGACGGGCTTTATTGGCTGGGACTCTATTATATGGAATATGCCGATCAGGACGGAGAGAAGCTCGATACTGAAAAGGCAGTTCAGCTTTTTAAGCGCGCTGCGGAGTCAGGGAGTTCAAAGGCTCTGAATTATCTGGGTATGATGTGTTATAATGGGGCAGATTTTGCGTCCGGTATGGATGATACGGAGAGGAAAAAAACTGCGGAGGAATATCTTATCGCTGCGGCTCAGTCGGGGCAGAACAGAAATGCTTTTGAAAATCTTGGATTTATGTATTGGAAGGAGGCTTATTCTGCTGATACTGAAGAGGAGGCTGATAAGCTCTTCGCAAAAGCACTGGGTTACTATAATAAGGCGGTTGATCTGGATTCAAAGACTGCACTTACCGCCATCGGAAAGATGTACTGGTTCGGAAATATAGGTAAGAAGGACGACGGAACCTCTGATTATGAAGAGGCGGTTAAATGGTTCCAGAAGGGCGAAGAGGCCGGAGATGGCGAGGCGATGTATTATCTGGCGTATGAATACCTCTATGGAACAGGTGCCATGGCGCAGGATACTGACAAGGCGTGCGAAAAAGCTATGGTAGCATTTGATGCCGGATACTCCGACGCTTCGGAGCTTCTGATAGAGATTGCGGAACATTATATTAATGAGGATTTTGAGTATTCCTTAGCATCGGAATATGACAAGGCGCTGGCTATATATAATAAGCTTATTGAAGCCGGTGTCGAGGATGGACGTATCTACTGCAGATTGGGATATCTGAATTATTACGGATTGATCGGAAATAATAATTATGCCGAGGCGGTGGCTGATTTTGAAAAATCGCTTTCACTTGGATATGAAGGAAAGAAGCTTGGATGGATGTATGGAGCTTTATCTCGGATATATTATAATGGTGCAGAGGGTATTGCCATTGATAATAAAAAGGCTGCGGAGTATGCCGAAAAGGGATCGGAGCTTAAGGATGCGACCTCATTTGTTTGCATGGGATTTCTTTATCAGGATGGTTACTATTCCAAGGATGATGTGTCGAACAGCAGAAAATGTACGGAGTATCATTTGAAGGGAGCAGAGGCATACAAGACTGTAGAGGAAAATAAAAGTGTATATCAGGCAGTTCTTGGAATCATTAAAGAAAATATTGATTCCGGATATCTTGATCCGGAGGTGCTGAAGGCTGTTGTTGAAGAACTTCAGACCGCTGGAGAGATAAGTGATGAAACTGCAACCGATACTCTTGGGCTTATCGGATGACTCCAGAGGGTGATTTATATAGGTTTAAATCCAGACCCGGTATATTAACACAAAATATATGTATTAATAATAGAAGAAACGCAAGATATATTGATCCGTGACACGGAGCGAAAATCTTTCGGTAAATATCCCGAAAAGCACGAAAAAATGCGGCTTTTCGGGATAAAAATTTTATCGAAAAAAAGCAAAAAAACTGTTGACACTGCAATAGTTTTTTGTTAAGATATGCATTGTCGCTGAGCGAGAGCGATGATTTAAAATGCCTTGGAGAGGTATCGAAGTGGTCATA
>DOVL01000289.1 GCA_003520105.1 Lachnospiraceae bacterium
TTAAAAGCAGCTTTCTTTATCTCAGCTCCCTCTAATGCATATTTATAAGCTTATTTATAACTGTCAAGCTTCTCTTCCCAAGATGTCTTCTCCGGCCAGTTTGTTGTATCAAATGACTTTCTGACTGCCTCAAAGTAATATGTCAGTTTCTCCTGAACATGTTCACTTCTGTAAAACTCTCTGTCTTCTCCCAACAGATGTCCCATAAGCTCGGCAACATCCTCTGTCAGCATAGTCATGGAATACTCATTCACAAAGTAAACATTACTATAACCGCCGTCTTCATCAAGATCATACTGGGTGTATTTACTCGGATCTTCTATCTCATCACTGTAATTGCCTACGTAATAAAAGCCTTCCGGATTCATTCCATTAAAGGTCTCGGCATCAAAGTTCCCCTGTTCTTCTGCCACATCGAGCATCATATGGGCGATTTCATGATATATGGTAGTTCTCTCAATCGGAGTACTTTGATCGAACTTCATAGAAAAATATATATCATAGCAATCAGCTTCGTCATTGATCATTCTAAGCCCCGAAAGATAGCCATATCGATAACCTTCCTGACTGATCTGTCCGACAAAGATGAATCTGAGCTGGTTAGCCTTGCCGGGTATATTTGCAAAAAAGTTATCCGGATATAAAGCCAGGGCATGATTTAAAACATCAAATGTATACAGAAGCGCTCTGGCGTCGCTGTTTTTCTCAATAACATACCCTTCCGGAAGGTATGCATCATCTCCGTAAGACAGAACAACATGGTATTTTTCCTCGATTTCCCTTGCGAGCTTATCAGAATTTTCCATTGTTGCGGCAACCGGAGTAAACTCCTTCTTCTGATTGATAAGTTTAGTGTCAGCTTCAACCATATTCAGGTTGTACATATAGTATTCTGAGCCGGTAACTGCATCATCACTGCGGATATCCAGTCTAAACACAATGATGCCGCCTTTTACGGAATCAGAGCTGAATGAAACCATATTCCGGCCATTAACCGCATCAGCAAGGCTGTCGCTTTCATGCTCAGGTTTTATTTTAAATAAGGTTTCATTGTTAAGAGTGATATAGATAGCGCCTTCTTTCTTAAGGTTCTCTGCAACCATAGCATTTGCGCAAATCTTGTTATTAAAAACCTCCGGAAGTTCAATCCCGTCATAGCAGTAGCTTTCATTCAGCGAACCGTCAGGGAGATTGATATTTATATATGCACTCTCCGTCTCGTCAGTTACAAGCGGACGAGCCTTCAGAGTGATGCCACCGTCATAAAAATGATACACCTGATACTCGGTATATTCCGGAGCAGCCTCCCATATAATCTGTGGAGTAATAGTATCGCCCTCAGGATTGCCCAGATACAGATTACCATCAACATCAAGAAATACGATTCCGTAATCCGTGCTATAAACGCTATTGAAATATACATCTTCGCCATCTCTCGTGACAGGCGTTACTGAAGCTGCCACTCCTGATTCAGGATAGAGCACCATCTTTCTCGGCGAGTTATACAGAACAACCGGCGATGCAGAAAGCAGTTCAAGATCAGAATACGTGCTTCCATTAAAATCCTTATATATTTCGGAACACTCTCCCGTAGAAAGCTTCAGCGTATATAGCGCACACTTATCCTCCTCATACCCTCCGAAGTAATCATTGTTGTACATGAGGATCATGGTATCAGAATCCTGCAATCCATAATCTGCCAGTGCCATACCTTCGATTTCAGGAATCATTGATGTGATGTCCATGAAATACTGTTCGCTCTTGATCAGAGGATTGTCGGACTGTACGTTTGATTCTGTTGTGGATGTACCGTCTGTTGTATCAACGGTATTGTCCGTTGTTGCATCGCTGGCACTGTCATCCCCATCTGTTCCACCCGGGTTGTTTGCATCACTTGTGCTGCTGTTTCCTGCATCTGTCGTTATCTCCGTTTTGTTATCATTTCCGGAATCTTTCTTATTGCTGTCCTTCTTACCGCAGCCGGTAAACATTAGGGCTAAAGAAAGACAAAGCACAGTTTTACCAATTAATCTTTTATTATATCCCACGTCTATATCACTCCATTGTTTAACATGATTTATAACAATATAAATCTATTCATTTGGATGCTTATGTTCATAAATATGGTTCTCCGCAGCCATATTTAAATCATCAGCTTCCTTCATGTATTCCCCAATTTTAATAGTTCTTTTAGCAAATATGTTTAAATCTGTTTTATTACTTCTTTCAACCTTCTTATCTTCGGATTCTAAATCAGCAATTTGCTCATCTTCACTTTGTTTTTCATCACGCGAATCTTCAGATACTGTAATCTCTTCAGATGACTCTCTCGCATATTGATTAAGTCTGTCAGCATAGTTAACGACTCTTGCACCCATATCGTTATTGTCCGTCCACAATTCACACTGAAGCATGACAGTCTGTACTGCATCATCCATTCCTTCAGGTGGATATTTATGCTTCTTAAGTAGTTTCTTGATCATTATACGCATCTTGGCTCTTGCTGATTCTCTCTTTTGCCAGTCAATGGTACGATTATTCCTAAGAGCGTCAGCAAGTTCTTTCGTAAGCGCTATAAGCTCATCGTTCTCATAAAAATCTTTTATAGCCTGAGGCTTTGTAAGGGCATCATAGAAGGCAAGCTCATCTGCTGTAAGTCCGAGCTCTTTACCTTCTTCCTGCGACAACTGAATCTGTTTTGCAAGATTAAGGAGTTCTTCTATTACCTGTTCATTTGTCAGCATACCGTTTAGATAACGGTTCATTGCCTGTTGCATCATCTCACTGAACTTTTCAGATTTAACCACATTGGTTCTCTTAAATATGATCACCTGCTCAGCAATAAGCTTCTTTAATAGTTCAACAGCAAGGTTTTTCTCCTTCATCTTAGCTATCTCTTCAAGAAAGTTCGGATCAAAAAGTGAAAACTTCCCCTTAACATCAGCAAATAGATTGATCACACCATTGCTCTTAATGCTCTGTTGAAGAAGTGCATTTATCCTTTCATTCATCTCCATAAGTGATATCTTATGGCCATCACCACCGGTATTCGCAAATTTCATTACAAGAACTCTTACTGCCTCAAAGAATGCCGCTTCCATTCTGAGTTTTTCTTCTACCATTGAAGAGCATAGACTGAGTGCCTGTCTGAGAAGGATGGCTTCTCTCTTGAAGCTTTCCATTTCTTTTTCTTTGAATGGTGAAACAATGAAATTGACTGCACCACTGATAGCCTTAGATCGTTCGAGATCTGTACCTGTCATAAACTTAGAATAATCAAATCCATGAAAAAGATCTCTACATATTGACAGCTTTTCCAGGAACTTAGGAAATGCAACCTTTTCAACGTCTGTATCGCCATAATTCTTCTTGTCTCTTGCAGTATAATCATTCATTGCTTCTTTAAGTGCTGAAGCTATACCAACATAATCAACTACAAGACCGCCTTCTTTATCTCTGAAGACTCTGTTAACTCTGGCAATCGCCTGCATCAGATTATATCCATGCATTGGCTTATATACATACATTGTGGCCAATGATGGTACGTCAAAACCGGTAAGCCACATATCTACAACTATTGCTATCTTAAGAGGGCTATCATTATCTTTGAATACTTTTGCCATCTCATCTCGATGACGTTTATTTCCGATTAATTCTCTCCATTCCTCCGGATCTTTGTTACTCTCTGTCATAACGAGACCAACCTTTTCAGTCCAACCCGGTCGTAGTTCAAGAATCTTCTTATAGATTTTAATGGCTATAGCTCTTGAATAAGCAACAATCATAGCCTTTCCGGTGAGAAGGTTTTCTCTGTTATTTTCATAATGATCAAGAATATCCACAACAAGAGAGTTTATTGTATTGTCATTTCCAAGAATAGCTTCCATCTGTCCGAGCTGTTTCTTGCTCTTCTCTATAACATCCGGATCTGCATTTTCTGCCATAAGGTCATATTCTGCATCGATAAGTTCCATTGTTTTTTCATCAAGCTTAAGTTTGATTACACGGCTCTCGTAATAAACAGGTCTGGTCGCACCATCCTCGACCGCCTGTGTCATATCGTAAATATCTATATAATCGCCAAATACCTCACGAGTACTCCTGTCCTTAAGGGAAATAGGCGTACCTGTAAAACCAATGTATGTTGCATTTGGCAGAGTATTTCTTATTATTCTGGCTGTACCGACCCTAATCTTTCCGGTTTCAGCATCAACCTTTTCGCTAAGCCCATACTGGCTACGATGGGCTTCATCAGCGATAACTATTATATTTCGTCTCTCCGATAAAGCATCATCAGCCTCCTCAAACTTCTGCATGGTAGTAAATATAATTCCATTTGCCTGTCTTTTTTCTAAAAGACTTCTCAAATGTTCTCTGCTTTCAGCATGCATAGGTTTTTGCCTAAGAAAATCAGAGCATTTGGCAAATTGTCCGTAAAGCTGATCATCCAGGTCATTTCTATCTGTGATGACAACAATAGTCGGGCTATCAAGAGCCTCCTGCAGAAGATGTGCATAGAACACCATAGAAAGCGATTTTCCGGAGCCCTGTGTATGCCAGAACACTCCACCCTTTCCATCAGTCTCGGTTGCACGTTTTGTAGACTCAATAGCCTTTCTTACAGCAAAGTACTGATGATATCCTGCAAGTATCTTATATGATCTGAGTCCTTCATCCGAAAAACATATAAAATTCTTAATGATATCAAGCAATCTTTCCTTAGCAAAAATCCCCTCGAAGAAAGTATCAAATTGAGCATACTGAGTATTTTCATAGTTTCCATCCTTGGTCTTCCATTCCATGAAACGGTCTTCGCCGGATGTAATCGTTCCAGCCTTGGAAACAAGCTGATCACTCATAACACATATACAGTTGTAAATAAACATTGAAGGAATTTCCTGCATATAATTGCGGATCTGGGCATATGCAGCTGAGGCATCAGCCTCTTCTCTGGATGGAGACTTGAGCTCCATAAGAACAACCGGAAGACCATTGATAAAAATCAAAACATCCGGACGTTTTTCGCTATTTTCGATAAAAGTCCACTGATTAGCAATTATAAATGAATTGTTATCAGTATTACTATAATCAACCAAATATACAAGTCCCGAACGTTCTTCATCCTTCACATAATAGTGAACCTCGACCCCATGCTGAATATAGTCCATGAA
>DOVL01000058.1 GCA_003520105.1 Lachnospiraceae bacterium
CAACCTGACACGGTTCACAGATTCCTGTTGCGTAAGACCCAAACATCAACGTCGCTTACTACGGGCAGCCCCACAGAAAACCTCCCGGGACTGACCATCACCCCTGCTATAGCGGATTGCAGGTACAGGGCACCGCTAACTCCCCGGCTGCACGGAAATTTTTAAACAATAGATAGTATAACCAAGAGAACCTGTTACGTCAAGTTTTTGTTTTTCTGCTTCTTCTGTCTCAGTTCTGCAAAGAAATTGCTGAGCATCTCCGAGCACTCCTCTTCGCATACTCCTCTGGTCACATCCACCTGATGATTGAACTCCTTCATATCAAGGAGATTGATTATAGAACCTGCGCATCCTGCCTTCGGATTCATACATCCGATCACAACTTCAGGAATCCTCGCCTGCACTATCGCTCCGGCACACATCTGGCACGGTTCAAGGGTAACATACATCCTGCACCCCTCAAGTCTCCAGTCGCCTATCACCTTGCCGGCCTTCTTCATTGCAAGAAGCTCTGCGTGTGCAAGGGTGGATTTATCCTTATTGCGCTTATTGTAGCCGCGTCCGATCACCCTGCCCTCATAAACTATCACGCAGCCTATCGGAACATCTCCGTTTGCCTCCGCACGTTTTGCCAGCCGAATAGCCTCATGCATATATTTTTCATCTTCCGTGTATTTTCTCATATCTATTACTCTTTTATAACTGATCACATAACTGTGTGTTTTATCAGAACAGTATGAAATACATTGCTGATAAAGCATATTCCGGAACAAAGCATCAGCTGAGTATATCTGCCAGTCGTGCAAATTCCGCAAGACTCAGTCTCTCACCACGTATATTTTCATCCAGTCCCATCTCCGTGAGAGCTTCTCCGACAGCTTCCTTGGTGATGCCCGGAAGGCCTGCATTGGATATACCGTTCTTCAAAGTCTTTCTTCTCTGTTCGAAGGATGCATGGATAAGTCTGAACATCAGCTTCTCATCCTTAACCACTACCGGTGGATTATCATGCTTTGTAAGTCTTATTACCGCCGAACCAACTCCCGGTCTCGGAATAAAGCAGTTTGGCGGAACATTTGCGGCTATATAGGTTTCCGAATAATACTGAACCGCAAGTGTCAGGGCACCGTAATCTTTTCCTCCCGGCTCTGCATTCATTCTGTCGGCAACTTCCTTCTGGACCATGACCGTTATGCTCTCAGCCGGTATATTTTTCTCAAACAGCCCCATGATGATAGGTGTCGTTATGTAGTAAGGGAGGTTTGCAACAACCTTGACATGGTGTGCTGTGCTGTTATCAATCCCGGCACCGTCAACACTCTCGTCATCCACAGCACCTTCCACACTACCGTCAGCATTCTTACCGTCACCTGCAGTCTCTGCCGACATACTATCCGCAACATTCCTGACAAGCTTCTCGATATCGCACTTCAATATATCCTCATTAACAACAGTGACATTGTCATAGGATGACAGCGTGTCTGCAAGGATCGGCATCAGCTTTGAATCAATCTCAACAGCAATAACATGCCCTGCGGCCTCTGCCAGATACTGTGTCATGGTACCTATTCCGGGACCTATCTCCAGAACGATATCATCCTTTGTTATCTCCGCTGCCCTGATGATCTTAGTGATCACATGGCTGTCTATAAGAAAATTCTGCCCGAATTTCTTCTGAAAATTAAAACCATATTTTTTTATCGTACTTATTGTAACCTGCGGGTTACTGAGTTTTTCCTCGTCCGGGATCATATATTTCTCCTGATTTGTTGTTACACATCATACTACTGAAAGAGATTCGGACTATTTATCCGAATCTCTTATGATATTAGCATTATCAATCCAAAGTGTCATCATTAATTATTCTGTACATCCGTAGAGCGTTTTCGTAAGTTATCTCGGCAACCTCGTCAGGCGTAAGCCCCTTGATCTCGGCTATCCTAGACACGATGAGTCTGAGGTTTGCGGATGTATTTCTCCTGCCTCGGTAAGGTTCCGGAGCAAGATAAGGACTGTCTGTCTCAACAACTATCCTTTCAATCGGAGTTTTCTCAACGGTTTCTACCAACTTACGTCCATTTTTGAAGGTTATCACACCTCCTACACCGATGTAAAGCCCCATCCTGAGAACTCTCTCAGCAATCTCTTTTGAATACGAATAGCAGTGCATTACACCGCCTATCTCTCCAACCTTCTCTTCTTCAAGTATCGTGATGGTATCCTCCGCTGCATCCCTTGAATGGATGACAACCGGCTTTCCCAGTTCTCTCGCAAGCTCCAGCTGACGAATAAACCATTTCTTCTGAACATCCCTGCCGGGCTCCGGCCAGTGATAATCCAGACCTATCTCTCCTATAGCTACTATCTTCGGATTATTTTGAACCATACTTCTCAGCTCATCAATATCTGCTTCCTTCATATCTCCGATGTCGCTCGGATGTACCCCGACCGCTCCATAGAAGAAATCGTATTTTTTTGTAAAAGCGTCCGTATTACGCGACGTTTCCATATTGGAGCCGATGTTAACGACTCTCTCGACATCAAAAGACTTGAGGCGGTCTATTACCGCCTCTCTGTCCTCATTATATGCATCGTCATCATAGTGAGCATGTGTTTCAAATATTTTCATTATTCTTTAGTCTCCGCGTTATCCTCACGCATCTTAAGCTGCTTTCGGTTCTTCTTAACCTGATACATGTCCTGATCGGCATCCTTGATACTATCACGAACATTATCAGCCGTAAAGCCCTGCTTAATAACTTTTCCGACCGAAAGCTCGATCAGGTATTCCTTACCGCTCTGGATATTCTTCCTGTCAACCGCATCCTGAAGGACACTCATAAATCTGTCGGAAATATTTATATCATCGGAAGCACCGGCCACAACAAACTCATCGCCTCCGATCCTTGCGGTAACGAAGTTATCAAACTGTCCCGCAACCTCATTCATTACCTCGGCAACATTCTTAAGAGCTACGTCACCCTCATCATGTCCCCACATATCATTTATCATCTTAAAGCCGTCAATATCAATATAGCTGTAAAGAAGTATCTTCTTATTGGCATCCGGCTTATTGCACATCTCGTCAAGCGCCTGCGTGAGTCCTCGACGATTAAGCAGCCCCGTAAGCTGATCATGCATAGAAAGCTCCTGCAGAGCACTGTAGGAATTCTTGAGCATGGCCAGGAGTCTGTCCGAGGTTTCTCTGTCTCTGATAACACGGAGTATCGTCGAAACATTCTGGCAGAGCTGGGATGAGTAATAAGGTCCTCTCAGATTGTCCGGATTATCATCCGTATCACAGAA
>DOVL01000219.1:0-138 GCA_003520105.1 Lachnospiraceae bacterium
GTGTAGCACATGGAAGAGCGATGTCAACCTTGTAGTTCCAAACACCATGCTCACCATTCTTCTTCTCATGATACTCAGCTGATGATCTTGCAGCAGCATACTCTGTAAGACGAGCTCTCTTAACTTCCTTAACTTCCT
>DOVL01000219.1:174-558 GCA_003520105.1 Lachnospiraceae bacterium
TAACTTCCTTAAGAAGTGCTACATCAATTCCTTCAGGATCATATATCCAGCCTGTAGAATCTGAACATGTAACAACCTTTGCACCGAGCTGCTGAGCCTTCTCTATAGCGTAGATAGCAACATTTCCTGAACCTGAAACTGCAACTGTCTTACCTTCTATCTTGTCATTATGGCACTTAACCATCTCTTCTGTAAGATAAAGAAGACCATAACCTGTAGCCTGTGTACGTGCAAGTGAGCCGCCGTATGTAAGTCCCTTACCTGTAAGAACTCCTTCGTAGAGACCTTTGATTCTCTTGTACTGTCCAAACATAAAACCGATCTCACGAGCGCCTGTTCCGATATCACCGGCAGGAACGTCTTCATCAGCTCCGATATATTTTG
>DOVL01000219.1:689-4755 GCA_003520105.1 Lachnospiraceae bacterium
GAACCACCCTTACCACCACCGATAGGAAGTGTTGTAAGGCTGTTCTTGAATATCTGCTCGAAACCGAGGAACTTGATGATACCAAGGTTTACAGATGGATGAAGTCTGAGTCCTCCCTTGTAAGGTCCGATAGCGTTATTGAACTGTACACGGAAACCTCTGTTAACCTGTACCTTACCATTATCATCTACCCAAGGAACTCTGAACATGATCTGACGATCCGGCTCAGTAATTCTCTCTAATATTGCAAGGTCACGATACTTCTGCTCATCCTGCTCGATCACAGGTCTGAGTGAATTAAGAACTTCTGTTACTGCCTGAATGAACTCCGGCTGGTCTGCGTCTCTCTTCTGAATCTTCTCCAGTACTTCATCAACGTATGACATAACTTTTTTCTCCTTTTAATAATAAATACTTATTTGTTACTGCGAAAACACCTTCCGCGAAACATCTGAAACGAATTATATAACATGAAATTGAAGTTGTAAATAATTTTTTAAAGTTTTTTTAGAAAATATTTGATTTTATTTTGTGCAACACATTTTCGAGTGTATTTTTTTTGGTTTTTTCTCAAAAAACTTGCATTTATGCTTTTTTCATCCCTTTAAACGGACTATTCGTCTATATGTTTCCCCAGATCCATCCAAACTATGCTGTGACTGACATGTCTCTCGGATACAGGAATCTCCTTCATATAATCACCGTAAAGCCATTTCAGATACTCATCATATCTCTTCGGAACCGGAAGGCTCTTCCCTTCAAAATCGGTGTAAATAACGTCATCCAGGTATTCGGCCGGGAAAGCTCCTCTGGAAACATTCCTGCCCATGCTGTCATAGAGATAGCCTGTGTCCTTGCCCTCATATTTGCGCATAACGCGGAACATCCTTCTCTCAAGGAACCTCATCGGCAGAACCTTCTTAAGCCCATTAGCGAACTTGTTCAACACTTTATGGTTGCCGAGCTTTATATATGAATCTCCCCACTTATTGAAAACGAGTGATCTGATGATCCTGGTATCCGTGATGTGCAGCTTCCTGCCAAGCTTGGTCGGAGCCGTCGCATCGTGTGCCAGTATGTCAATAAAGAGGCCGTTGTGCATTGTAGGGAACTTCGCAGTGAACTTGGTGGAAAACTTCGTGTCGTCCATTCTGAGCTTCAGGAAAGGCTGATGATTAAGCTCCTCCGTATCAGGCAGCTGGACAAATATATCCTCCGGCAGCTCCCTGTCCAGAACAGAAATAAACTTATTATAGTCCTCTCTCAGCATCATTATATCGACATCGTCATCCCACGGAATAAATCCATGATGCCTGATAGCACCGAGCAGAGTTCCTCCGGCAAGAAAATACTTTATATCGTATTTCCTGCAGATCCTGTCGACCATCATTATCTGATCAAGAAGGATCTCATGAACCCTGTCAAGCTTTCCGTCGTATCCTTCGCTGAATCTGAAGTTCCTTCCGAGCGGATCCTCAGTCTCTTTCTTCCTTATAAGATAAGAAACCATTAATTCGAGGGCGTCCGGAAGATCAACCTTGAACTTGCAGCCGGCAACAATTAGCTTCTTCGGGCTCGTGGTGGCCATTCTGTCACTGACATCGATGCCCTTGCCATCCAGATCGATCCTGATCCTGCATCTCTCCGGGAAGCGCTTACGAAGCATGGTTACTATTTCTTCTATATTAAACATACCCGTATTTTCGGTGGAAACATTCAGAACGCCATGTATGCCCCTGATCGCCAGCGCGTAAAATACAGCTATCAGAATATCATTGATATACACAAAGCTTGTAGCCTTGGTATTAAAGGAATATGTGGTCTCCCTGCCCTCAGCCACGTCCTCAGCCATATCCATAAGGAAGCTGTCGAATCCTGTTTCCGGTCCGAGAGGAGGAGCAAGTCTGAGAAGCGCAAGAGGAATTCCCTTCTCTCTTCTAAGCTTTCTGACGACCATTCCTTCAAGACAGCTCATCAGATTGTCCTTCGAGCCGTCAAGTCTCTCATGTTCGGCAAGCACTATCTCATCAGTGGTTTTCTGATAGACTCTGTAATCAGAGAGATATATCACTTTTTCAGGCGCTATGTCTCCGATCCTGTCGAGAAGCCCGCTGAACTGCGCCACCGCCTCATCTCTGTCAGGAAGCTTTCTGCCCGCGTAGCCTGTGATGATCACATGGCTGTAGCGGATGTCCCAAACACTTTCTGTATCCGCTTCATCTTTCTCACATCCGCAGCAACAGCATCTCTTTTTATTGCCGCAACAACCGCTGTCATCCGAACACGCATCGTTCTCATCACATCCGCAGCCGTAATACTCTCCGTTCAGGTTCATATCGGCTACCGCCATATGTATATGCAGCTTCTGCATCTTATCAGCGTATCGTATGCTTTCCTCTACATATGCTCTGAGGCCGTCGTCAGGTCCCACAACAAGGATATATGCCCCGCGAAGGTTCTCAAGTCCTACCCCTTCATTAACAAGCTTTTTAGCCCCCATAGGCGCCTGTACGGCATCAAGTATAAATTCGTTTTTTAGATCAAGTTTCATGTGATCAGTTCCTTTATTAATCATTTGTCTGTCCGTTTTGATTATCGTTCTGTGTTTCGAATATTACTCCGCCCAGTCGAAGCTGCGCTTTACAGCCTTCTCCCAGCCATCCAGCTTCTTCTTTCTTTCATCTGCACTTATTTCCGGCTTATATATACGATCGATCGAATGGATCGTCCGGAGCTCATCTCTCGACTCCCAGTATCCTACTGCAAGACCTGCAAGAAAAGCAGCACCCATTGCAGTACTCTCCAGGCAGCTCGGTCTGATAACAGTCGAATCAATAAGATCCGCCTGTGTCTGAAGCAGAAAGTTATTTGCCGAAGCGCCGCCGTCAACCTTCAGCTCATTCAGCTTAACTCCCATGTCCTTCTCCATAGCCTTAAGAACGTCATAGGTCTCATAGGCTATCGATTCAAGAGTTGCTCTTATTATATGGTATTTATTAACACCTCGCGTGATTCCCACGATGGCTCCGCGAGCATACTGATTCCAGTAAGGAGCTCCAAGCCCGGTAAATGCAGGCACAACATAGCAGCCGTTGCTGTCCGGTACCTTTCTCGCCATATATTCCGAATCCTCAGCGCTGTCGATCAGCTTCATCTCATCTCTAAGCCACTGAATTGATGCACCTGCGATGAATACAGAACCCTCAAGTGCATATCTCACCTTGCCGTCTATACCCCACGCAAGTGTTGTAAGCAGTCCATTCTGTGAAAATACAGGCTTGTCTCCGGTATTCATAAGAAGGAAGCAGCCGGTTCCGTAGGTGTTTTTAGCATTTCCCTTCTCCCAGCACTGCTGTCCGAAAAGCGCAGCCTGCTGGTCTCCGGCTATTCCGGCAATCGGTATCTCACGTCCAAGGAGATGTTTGCTTGCCATACCGTAAACCTCACTGCTGTCATGAACCTCAGGAAGCATTGATGCAGGAATTCCAAGTTCCGCAAGTATATCCTCATCCCACTTCAGCTCACTGATATTAAACATCATGGTTCGGGATGCATTTGAGTAATCGGTCACATGCACCCTGCCCTTTGTGAGTTTCCATATAAGCCAGGTATCAACGGTTCCGAAAAGGAGTTCACCCTTCTCAGCTCTCTCCCTCGCACCCGGAACATTCTCAAGTATCCATCTCAGCTTTGTTGCAGAAAAATACGCATCTATAACAAGGCCTGTCTTCAGGCGTATAGTTTCTTCAAGCCCTTTAGCCTTAAGACTGTCACAATATTCAGCCGTTCTGCGGCACTGCCATACGATTGCGTTGTAAACCGGCTCTCCGGTTTCCTTGTCCCAGACTATAGTTGTTTCTCTCTGGTTTGTAATACCGATGCCTGCTATATCCTCCGGAGAAGCTCCGGCCTTCGCCATTGTCTCAACCGCAACTCCGAGCATTGATGACCATATCTCGTTTGCATCATGCTCAACCCAGCCCGGCTTCGGATATATCTGTGTGAACTCTCTCTGAGCTACCGATACTATCCTTCCGCTCTTATCAAAAAGAATCGCACGGTTGCT
>DOVL01000180.1 GCA_003520105.1 Lachnospiraceae bacterium
TACCTGAGCAAGGTTGATCATAACAAAGGAGAGGTAGATAAGAGCAGAAAAAATGTACTTACAAGACTTTCGGGAAGGGGTGATAACTAATGACAAGATTAATGAGATGTGAGATCAACAGAAATAAAAAGCTTCATGGAACCTGGTATTTCTTTGTCGGTATCGGCCTGTTTATATTCCTGACTGCTTTTTTATCAGATGAGCGAACATCAGGTAATTTTGTGGCATCAATGTATAATACAACTTACGTTATCATCGCAATGATGTTTGCCGCATACCTCACAGGGCACGGATACAGCCAGAGAACAAATATGTATGAGATAATGATCGGTAACAGACCGATGAAGATCATTGTTTCAAAATGCATATCGATAGGCGTTATAATAGCGCTCCTCATTTCTGTACTTGCTGCAACCGGTTTCGGAATCTCCTGTGTTTTCAGTACAAAAGGATTTGATTATGCGCTTCCAAGACTGCTTCTATTTATGGTTATCATACTCAGAGCATCGATCACTGCAGTACTTATGACAATGTGCTTCAGAAGCATGGCATCGATGGCATTTGTATATTTTCGCCTTATGGCAGAAGTATTCTTTATAATGATCTACGGCGCGATTAAAGGAAATATGAACGAGCTGTTAAATACAGGCCTCGGTGTTCCAAAAGTACTTTATTATCTCTTTTATTCAAATCAGTTTGAATACATACTTGCAGAGAGTGTTGATGTTCAAATGATACTGTATGTATTTGGAGGTCTTATAATATCTGTTCTTTTATGGGGATCGGTGGTATACTATCTCTATAAGAAAAAGGATTTCAAATAAAATATGGACACTTTAACTTTGATCCTTCTGGCCGCTCTTATAATGTGCCTGATAGTTCTTATTCTTGTACTATTCAGATATCATTTACTTAGAGAAGAGGTAAGAAGCTTTAGAGAACAGTTGAACAAGATAAGAACCACTGACAGGGAGCAACCACTTCTGGTTGCTTCCTTTAGTGCGTCTTCGGTTGAGCTGGCAAAGGAAATCAACCTTCTTACTGAAGAACTTAGGACGATGGCTACCGAAGCAACGGAAAGTGAAAAAAGGATCAGAGTAATAATGGCAGGCGTTTCTCATGATTTCAGGACACCTCTTACTTCTATAGACGGATACCTTCAGATGATACAAGGGCTGCTGGCTGAATGTGATGCAATGAGTAATGAAGCTGATATATTAATTAAATCCGAATCTGATGAACACGAAACCGAAAGTATTAATGATAACAAAACAGTAAGCAAAAATGTTTCAATCAAAAAATACAACGAATTATGTGATTATTTTGGAATAGTTTATGATAAGGTAAGATATCTTAAAGAACTCTCCGATGAATTCTTTGAGGTGACTTATATTCAGGCCAAGGAAAGGCCGGAGATGAAGAGTGTAAGATTTGATACAGTGCTGTCTGATGAGCTTCTTTCTGCTTATAACTGGATAAATGAACGTAAGCTTGATGTAAAGCTTGATATTCCTGAAGAGAAGCTTGTCGTAATGGCAGACGAGCATTATCTGAAGAGGATAATCGAAAACCTCTTCTCGAATGCCAGAAAATATGCTGAAACCTCTATTGACATCAGTGTCAGAAATGAAATCAGTAATATCAGATTTATAATGAAAAATGATATCAGCTCCGATATGAATATAGACACAAAGCACATTTTCGAACCATTTGTCAGGTCGAAGGACAGAAGCGGTCCGGGTACAGGACTTGGCCTATATATCTGTAAGGAACTTGCTGATTATCTGGGATTCAGCATATCAGGAAGTGTTGAGAAGAGTGTATTTAAAATCGAACTGATCATGCCTAAAAAATAGTAAACGGATAATCGTTTATCATATCAATTGATTATGCATTATTAAGTGTTGGTCTGCAGCAACTATGATCAATAAATACAATTGGAGAAAGCTCATGAAAATACTCATCATAGAAGATGACAAAGAAATAAATAAACTTCTCGCAACCTATCTTGCAAAAAACGGTTATGAAACAATCAGCTGTTTTGACGGTGTTGATGGCCTGAACAAGATCAGGAAATATACATTTAATGATAATCATACAAATGAAATAATGATTGCGAAAAAGCCTGCTGAAGATGAGGATACTGATAATATAGATATGATCCTTCTTGACATGATGCTGCCGGGCTTTTCCGGTGATGAGATAATTACGAAGATCAGGGCTTTTACCGATATCCCGATCATCGTTATCTCTGCCGTTTCATCACTTGACGACAGACTTTTCATGATGAAGAACGGTGCGGATGACTATATTATTAAACCGTTTGAGCTGCCTGATGTTCTTGTGCGTATTGAGGCCGTCATGAGAAGATATGATATGTCAAAGAGGAGGGAAGCAAACATAGAAAATACTTCCGCTGTAGCTCCCGGGAAGAAACTGACATACGGAAGTATTATTATGGATACCGGCCTTATGACCGTCACATTAAAGGATGAAGAAATCATCCTGACATCCAAAGAATATGAAATACTAAAGCTTATGATGGAAAATCCAAATAAGCTTTTCTCAAAAGCAAACCTATATGAGAGTATCTGGAACGAGGAGTATTTTCCCGAGGACCAGTCGCTTAAGGTTCACATGAGCAACCTCAGAGCCAAACTTAAGAAGCTTGACGATTTTGATTACATCGAAACCATCTGGGGCATGGGTTACAGGTTGAGGAAGCTTTGATCCATTTCTTAAAATTATTTCTTGAATAGTTAAGTGTTTTGAATTAAAATACAGAAAGGTGTTGTCTGAAACAGCTTATTTCTATAATTAATAGGTTGTCAGCCAATTTTATAGTGGAAAATAAGGAGACTGATACAATGAACGAAAAACTTCTTCATACTCCTGAAGGAGTGAGAGATATATATGGAACCGAATGTCTCGAGAGACAGGAGATTATAAGCCGTATAAGAAAGGTTCTGAAGAGCTATGCTTATACCGAGATAGAGACTCCTTCATTTGAGTATTTTGATATATTCAATATGGATAAGGGCTCTGCTCCTTCAAACGAGATGTATAAATTCTTTGACAGAAATAATAACACTCTTGTCCTTAGACCTGACATTACTCCGGGAATCGCAAGAAGTGCTGCTAAATATTTTGCTGATGAGGAACTTCCAATAAGACTCAGCTATTTCGGCAAGACCTTTAAGAACGAACCGCTCCATCAGGGTAAGCTTCACGAAACAACCCAGATCGGTTGCGAGCTTATCAATGATGACAGTTCAGCTGCAGATGCAGAAATACTTGCTTCTGTTGTAGATGTTGTCAGAGTATCAGGACTTAAGAACTTCCTGATAGAGATCGGTGAGGTTGAGTTTTTCGAAGGTATCATTGAAGAAGCCGGTCTCGGCAAGGAAGAGGAAGAAGATATCAAAGGTCTCATCCAGATGAGAAACTTCTTCGGTCTCTTTGAATATGTAAATAAGCTTGATATTTCCGATGAATCAAAGCAGGCGCTTTGTTCCTTTGACAAATTCTTCGGTGGCATCGAGATGCTTGACAGAGCAGAAGAGATCACTAAAAATGAGAAGGCACTTACCGCACTCGGCAGACTTCGCAAGGTTTATAATGTTCTGAAGTTCTACGGTTATGAGGACTATATCGGTTTTGATCTCGGAATGCTTAACGGCTACGGATATTATACAGGAATAGTTTTCAGAGCATATACATACGGTACCGGAAGCGCTATTGTACGAGGCGGAAGATATAATACACTACTTGCCAAGTTCGGTAAGAACGCTCCGTCTATCGGTTTTGCAATAATGATCGATGATCTTATGATGGCTGTTTCAAGACAGCATATCAAGGTTGATACAGATACAAACAGAGCTCTTGTTGTTTATGAAATAGAGAATCAGGAGCCGGCCGTAAGACTTGCGGAAGCTCTCAGAGCACGCAATGTTGAGGCTTCTCTTATCAGAAAGTCTAAAAAGCATTCATTTCCTGAATATGAGGAATATGCCAGAAAATACGAATTCGACCGTATTTACATCATTAAAGATAATGACGAGGTTGACGAGCATCTGGTTATTTCCAGCGAAATATCAGAGCTTAAGAATAAATATAATAAAACAGTTGATGAGAACAGGGGAGGTGCTTTATGAGATATCTGACATTTGCACTTGCCAAGGGTAGACTTGCAAGAAAAACTCTTGAGGTTTTCGAGAAGATAGGCATCACCTGTGAGGAGATGAAGGATCCGGACACCAGAAAGCTTATATTTGTCAATGATGAATTAAAACTCAGATTCTTCCTTGCAAAAGCAAGTGATGTTCCGACCTATGTAGAATACGGAGCAGCCGATATCGGAGTTGTCGGTAAGGACACCATCCTTGAAGAAGGAAGGAACCTCTTCGAGGTTATGGATATGGGCTTCGGCAAATGCCGTATGTGTGTATGCGGTCCTGAATCCGCAAAGGAACTTCTGAAGAAGAACGAAATAATCCGTGTTGCTTCAAAGTATCCTCATATTGCAAAGGATTACTTCAATAATAAGAAGAATCAGACGGTTGAGATCATCAAGCTTAACGGCTCAGTAGAACTCGCACCTATCGTCGGTCTTTCAGAAGTTATAGTTGATATAGTAGAAACAGGTACAACCCTTCGTGAGAACGGACTCGACGTAATCGAAGAGATCTGCCCGCTCTCAGCCAGAATGGTAGTAAATCAGGTTAGCCTCCGAATGGAGCACGAGCGTATCCAAAAGCTCCTGACCGATTTGAAGGATGTATTATAAGTTAACAAAAGCATGATTCTACTATAGAATGATGTATATATGAAATGTATTATTATATATGCTATCAGTTGAACATACATATGCCTCCGAAGGCGTATTTT
>DOVL01000278.1 GCA_003520105.1 Lachnospiraceae bacterium
TGATGATGTCCGCAGCTGCATACTCCGTTCTCATCATAGTGATGGTGATGATGGTGATCATCCTTCTCAGGATCATATTTAAAATTCTTCATGATATCTTCTATAGATGAAGAGTGCTCGATGGCATCAAGGATTACAGTACCATCGATCTGATCCCAAGGAGTTGTAATGATCCTTGCATCAGCGTTATGCTCTTTGATCATATTTACGACCTCAAGAAGCTTCTCCTCAGTAGCGTTCTGGCTTCTGCTGAGAACAACGGTTCCGCAGGCCTCTATCTGATTCAGGAAGAACTCACCGAAGTTCTTGATATACATCTTAGCCTTGGTAACATCAACAACAGTTGTTGCACTGTTAAGCTTGATATCGACATCAGCCGATGCCTTCTCAACCGCCTTGATAACGTCTGAAAGTTTTCCGACTCCGGATGGCTCGATGATAACTCTGTCCGGCTTATATTCACTTACAACCTTCTTGAGAGCCTCACCAAAATCACCTACAAGTGAACAGCAGATACAACCTGAATTCATCTCAGTAATTTCGATTCCGGCCTCCTTAAGGAAGCCTCCGTCTATTCCTATCTCACCAAATTCATTTTCAATAAGTACAACCTTCTCATTCTTAAAAGCATCTGCAATAAGCTTCTTGATAAGAGTTGTCTTGCCGGCCCCAAGAAAGCCTGAAATAATATCAATCTTTGACATTTCTTTATATTCCTCCATTCTGATAACTTCAGTATGATCTTTACGTATCCCTTTTACTTATTCGTATAAATATATGCTCTTTTCATTGCATCATATTATACATATTATTTTCACGCTTAAAGTTATAGCAAAAAACATTATAAAATGCAAGAGATTTGCAAAATCTATTCTGTGAATAATTTGAGTTTACTCGTTGCATCCGATCTGCCAATAACTATATCATCTATCTGCATATATTTATTTGTAAATTTCTACAGTGATAGACAGTCTGTCCTTCTTCGTCTTGCCATTTTCGGAAATGAATACAAACTTTCCATACCCTCTGACAGATACCCTGTCACCTTCCACAAGACTCTTCTCCTTCTTAGCAGCCGTCCGTCCACTGATAAATACACGTCCGTCCGAAATAAGCTCTGTCGCCACCTCTCTTGACATTCCGAAGACTCTTGCGATTACCGCATCAAGCCTGTTTGAGCTAATAACAAACTGTTTCTCTTCCCTGACAGCATGGGCATCCTCCGGAAGTTCATCTATAACAGAAACATTAACTGATGTATGTTTAACCGAAAGAAGGTTTTCAATGATGTACTCTGCCATATGTTCCGCAACGAAAACATATGCCGCCTCAAACTTCTCCGAACTCACGACAATATCGCCCAACATCTCTCTTGTAATACCGAGATTCATCAGCGCACCCAGAAAGTCCCTGTGAGTCAGTTTATCCGCAAACTTCACAGCACGCGGCTTTATCATAAGCAGCTTTATAGGAGGTTCTTCATTATATCCTGAGAGTTCTTCATCGCCAAATATAACAATCCCTCTCTCTGCGTCCTGATAGCCTCCGTATATCCTGTAAGGCACGCCCAGCTTATCTGCATAATCAAGAAAAGAGGCAAGGTCACCTTGCCCCATAAAATCCGTATATGTATATCTTCCTGAACGGAGCGACCTTTCGGCCAGCTCCGTAATTCTGTTTTTATCCATATTATTTTGCTCACGCTCTGACAGAATTGATCATATGTAAATATGATTAACACATCGATACTCATTCTGTATTTCAGATCATACTTTCATCAATCATTGATTAATTTTAACTTCGAGCTGATTAAATGGAATGGTAATTCCTTCCTCATCAAGTCTCTTCTTGACATTTTCCGTTGCTGCCCATTTTGCTGGGAAATAGTTACTGCTCTTAACCCAGAATCTTACAGCAAACAATACAGAGCTCTCCTTGAAATCATCAACAAAGCTTGTGACTTCTCTCTCTTCGATGATGTACTCATTATCCATAACGGCTTCTTCAAGTATCCTTCTGACTCTGCTCATATTTTCCCTGTAAGCGATACCGACCTTAACCTCAACAACTCTCTCACCGAGCTGCGAATAATTAATAATCGATGTATTTGACAGGTTACCGTTTGGAATAACAACAATCCTGTTATCGATAGTTCTGAGCTTAGTATAAAATATATCTATACCTACAACAGTACCCTCGCACTTTGAGTTATTCTCCATGATGTAATCGCCTATATCGAAAGGCTTAAGAATAAGTATCAGCACACCGCCGGCAAGGTTTGAGAGGCTGCCCTGAAGAGCAAGGCCTATCGTTATACCTGAGGCTCCGAGAAGTGTTACAAAAGAAGTAACCTGGAATCCCAGCAGCGCCGCCGCGGAGATATAGAGCAGCACATAAAGTACTATCCTGAAGAATGAGATAAGAAATCCCGTAACGCTCTCGGATATCTTTCTTCTTTCAAAAGCTTTTTTGGTTATCTTCAGAATAAGTTTAATAACCTTGCTTCCGATATACAGGAAGAGAAGCGTGAGCAGTATAAGAACACCCTTGGCAACGATCCAGTCAAGAGCCTTATCAAACCACTCCTCGAGTTTACTGTTATTCTCATTCGTTTTTTCAATTATTGTATCTGCAACATCGTTATATAATAAAATCATAACCTATCACCAACTTCTAAAAAACATCGCAGTTGAATAAATAACAATTAATTATTATCTGACATGTAGTCATCAAATACAGTATTTCCTGTCAACACACGCACATATATACCTGTTCATGTGTATTTTACTACACTGCGGCAGATATATATGTGCGTGAATATAATAGTTATAATTATTTTGCTGCCTTCTTCTTGAAAACAGATACAGACAGAGCAGGTACAGTTATCTGAATATACTGCTCTCTGTCATCAACCTTTCCGGCCTTACTAAGCTTGGCAGTCTTGTTATTTCTTCCCTCTCCGCCGAACTTGGCATTATCACTTGAGAAAATCTCAGCCCACTTTCCAGCACTAGGAACACCCAGCTTGTAATTCTTCTGCTCAACAGGAGTAAAGTTGCAGATAACAACTAGTGTATCTTCTTCCCTGCTGCCCTTTCTCTCATATGATACAACGCTTCTGTTAGCATCATTTACGCTGATCCAGCTGAAGCCTTCAGGCTTTGAATCAAGCTCATAGAGAGCAGGTTCAGTCTTATAGAGCTTATTAAGCTGCTTAAC
>DOVL01000076.1 GCA_003520105.1 Lachnospiraceae bacterium
GCCGAGATGGATACTTTTACGGCTGCTTACGGGCACATCGTTGATCGGACAACTATTAAAAGCATGACTGACAAAGGGACAGCTACTAATTATGAAACCTTTACGGATGACGGTAATGTCAACTTAGGTGAGACGAAGGGACAGATAGTAGACGAAGTAGTTGCACTCGTTATGAAGGCACCGCATTCATATACAACAGAGGATACGGTGGAAATAGATTGTCACGGCGGTCTCTTTCTTATGGAAAAGGTTCTGAAGCTTCTTATTAAAGAAGGCGCCAGGATCGCCGAGCCGGGTGAGTTCACGAAAAGAGCTTACCTTGGCGGACGTATTGATATGTCCGAGGCAGAAGCTGTCATGGATATGATAAGTGCGGAAAGTGACAGGGCACTCAGCGCTTCGGTCGGACAGCTGAGCGGTAGGCTTCGCGGAAAGATCACTGAGCTGCGTGAAAAGATACTTTACGATACCGCATATATTGAGTCGGCATTGGATGATCCGGAGAATTACAGTCTGGATGGATTCGGTGAGAAGATGTCGGATGATGTTACAGAGATCAGTGCTGAGATTGAGAAGCTGCTGGGATCCTTTGACGAAGGAAGACTTGTGAAGGAAGGTATCAGGACAGCTATTATCGGAAAGCCGAACGCAGGCAAATCCTCGGTTCTGAATATGCTTCTTATGGAAGAACGTGCGATTGTAACCGATGTTGAAGGAACTACCAGAGATACACTTGAGGAATATGCAAGGCTTAATGGAGTTTTGCTCAAGCTGATCGATACTGCGGGAATCAGGGAGACTGATGACAAGGTTGAGAAGATAGGCGTTGAGCGCGCTGAGGAAAATATCAAGGACGCTGATCTGATACTTTTTGTTGTTGATGGTGCAAGACCGCTCGATGACAATGATCATCGAATAATCGGAAGTCTTGCAGGCAAGAATGTTATAACTCTTATTAATAAGGAAGATCTGCCGGTAGTGATCGACAAGAATGAGTTGATCACTCTTTTACGGAGTAAGACTACAGATAATATAAACCGGAATAATAATTCAACACAGAATAACGAAACCTATAATATTGATGAAGATCAGGATGTTTCCGGTTCATTGAATAACATGATCACTATCTCCGCTAAGGAGGGACAGGGCAGGGATGAACTCGCCGTTCTGATAAAAGAGATGTTTATTTCCGGCGAAGCAAAGGGAAATGATCAGATAATCATTTCAAACGAAAGACATAAAAATGCTCTCCATGATGCAGCGGAAGCGCTGAAGAGAGTTAAGGATAGTATAGATAACGGTCTGCCGGAGGATTTTTACACGATCGATCTGATGGCGGCATATGAAAGTCTGGGGCTCATAACCGGAGAGACTCTGGCGGATGATCTGGCGGACAAGATCTTTGCAGAATTCTGTATGGGCAAGTAAATATCACAGTTCATGTGGTATTGATGTACCGTTTAAATATCATGCTAGTTGAAATATATAATAATTTGATGTTCTGTCGGACATTATGAAATACTGATGCGGCAACAGAAAGATGGAGTGGCGAGATGGCAGTAGTTGAAGAAAAATACGATATAGTTGTTGTAGGTGCAGGCCATGCGGGTTGCGAGGCAGCTCTTGCTGCGGCAAGACTGGGTTTTGAGACGATTCTTTTCACGGTCAGTATGGACAGTGTTGCTCTTATGCCTTGTAATCCAAATATTGGCGGAAGCTCAAAGGGACATCTCGTAAGAGAGATCGATGCCCTCGGCGGTGAAATGGGTAAAAATATAGATAAGACCTACATTCAGTCAAAGCTTCTCAACGTATCTAAGGGACCTGCGGTACATTCGCTTCGTGCCCAGGCTGATAAGGTGGAATATACCAAGCAGATGCGTCTCACTTTACAGAATACTGAGCATCTTACACTGCGTCAGCAGGAGGTCAGTGAGCTGATCGTTCTACCGGTTGATTCAGTATCATCGGAGTTGCCTGTTGCTGAGAAAACAGGCATAGATGATCAGGCGGATAACACCGGAAAAATAAAGGTTGTCGGCATCAAGACGGTTTCCGGCGCTATTTATCATGCGCGCGCCGTAATCCTCTGCACAGGTGTATATCTTAAGGCAAGATGTATCTACGGTGACACGATACAATACACCGGACCGAATGGACTTATGGCTGCAAATCATCTGTCGGATTCTATGGCCGAGGCAGGTATCGGGATCAGAAGGTTCAAGACCGGTACGCCTCCGAGAATTGATAAAAACAGTGTTGATTTCTCCAAGATGTCTGAGCAGAAGGGCGATGACAGGATAGTGCCTTTCTCTTTCATGAACTGCGAGGAGGATATCAGGAGAGAGCAGATTTCCTGCTGGCTCACCTATACTAATGAAGAAACTCACGAGATAATTCGTGAAAATATAGATCGTTCGCCTCTCTATTCGGGCGTTATCAAGGGCACCGGTCCAAGATACTGTCCGTCGATAGAGGACAAGATAATGAAATTTCCGGATAAGGACAGACATCAGCTCTTCCTTGAACCGGAGGGTGAATTTACAAATGAGATGTACCTCGATGGTATGCCTTCTTCCATGCCGGAGGATGTTCAGTACAGGATGGTACATACTGTTCCGGGACTCGAAAATGCGAAGATCGTCCGCAATGCCTACGCCATCGAGTATGACTGCATTAATGCCGTGAATCTTACACCGTCGCTTGAGTTTAAAGATGTTTCAGGGCTTTTCTCTGCCGGACAGATCAATGGAAGCTCGGGCTACGAGGAGGCAGCTGCTCAGGGACTTATGGCAGGTATCAATGCAGCGAGACTTCTTCAGGGAAAACCACCTGTGGTTCTGATGCGTTCCGATGGATATATCGGCGTTCTTATCGACGACCTTGTTACGAAGGAGACGAAGGAGCCTTACCGTATGATGACGAGCCGTGCCGAATACAGGCTGCTGCTTCGTCAGGACAATGCGGACCTCAGACTTACAGCTATCGGTCATGAGATCGGACTGATAGATGATGCACGTTATAATATGTTCCTGGCCAAGAAGAAATTTATTGAAAGCGAGGTTGAGCGTCTTGGTACCATAACGGTCGGAGCCAGCAAAACCGTCGCTGATTTCCTTATAGCTCACGGAAGTACTCCGTTAAATACAGGAAATACACTCGCAGAGCTTGTCAGAAGGCCGGAACTTTCGTATAATAGTATTTCAGAGCTTGACAGTGGAAGAGAAGAAGCGGTATCGGAGCTCCTTTCTTCAATGTCAGATGAAGAGCGTCAGTATTGCGAGCGTCATAAGAGAGAGATAACCGAGCAGATCGATATCTCTATCAAATACGAAGGATACATCAGACGCCAGGAGGAACAGGTTTCTCAATTCCTCAAGATGGAAGGGCGCAAGATCCCTGCCGATATCGATTATGATGAGGTAAGGAATCTTCGCAGAGAAGCAAGACAGAAGCTTAAGGATGTTAAGCCTGAAACACTTGGTCAGGCTTCAAGAATCTCGGGAGTATCTCCGGCAGATGTGTCGATGCTTATGTTATTTTTGAAGAGCAAATGATAATGAACATATAGATGTAACATTATACAATATGCGAAGATCATATAAATACAAAACAGAATCATAAACCGGATCACTGAGTTTTATATTTTATAATGGTCAAAGTGATTTGAAATATGAAACGGTGATTGAGGTGAGGAGTCGACGTGAATTATATTGTTTTCGATCTTGAGTGGAACCAGAGTCC
>DOVL01000135.1 GCA_003520105.1 Lachnospiraceae bacterium
GCAGAAGAGCTTGAACAGGTAAAACAGTTTAATACACAGCTTGATGCTATAAATAAAACATTCAGAGAAGAATGGAAGAAGGACGAACCGACAGAAAAGTATGAGGAGAGCCGCAAAGAGAAGAGTAACCTTGAAGAGCAGCTTTATACCGTATTTCTGAAGGCGGCTGAGAGAAATCCGCGTGCATGGGAATACGCTCCGAGCAATCTGCCTGTCTGGATACAGTGCACAGGAAGCATTCCGACTTTGGACCAGTTCTTAAGAGCGAACGGAGATCAGCTTGGACTAATTGATAAGATCAAGCTTCTTAAGAGAAGAATGGTTTCGATGAAGGCCAAGGTCAATGAGAAGGAAGCAGAGAAGCTCGTGGATGCTCCGGAAGGACATGTTGAGGGAATAGAGGTTATCAGTGAGAATGAGAATGCAGCTTATCTTGATGGCTTAAAGCAGAATTCCTTCCAGACCTCGGGGGCAGGCTGCTGGTCAGCAAGTATGCAGCTTCAGCTTCAGAGCAGAGGAGTTAAAAATGTATCTCAGCTCGATATCCGCTCGTTCAGACCTAATTACAAAGCCAGCGAGATCAAGGAGAAGATCGCTCCTGATGTACAGCAGATGCTGGACAAGAAGGCGTTTGCAAAGCTGAAGAATAAGATCAATCCGAAGGCTCAGGAAAACTTTGATATTCTTGAAAGTGATACCACCAACAATCTTATGGATCGTGGTGATGCCTTCCTCAGGATGGCTCCTGATTCAATGCTCAAGGGCGTTGAGATAGCAGCTTATGACAATGATATAAGACTTATGGGTATCACTCGTGAAGAGTACAGAAACAGAGCAAAGAATATCATCAGAAAGAATATTCTTCACGCAATCAATGAGGATAAGGCTCCGGTCAGTTTCCTCTCGGGCGGTCACTATATTACTGTTATCGGTATTGATGAGCATAATAGGATCAAATACAAGGATTCATACAAAAGAGAAAAAAACGCCGATCCTGATATGACATATGTTGCAAGTCTCGATTCTTTTCTTGGAAAAATAGTTTCGGTAAATACACGTCCGCTCAGGATGGAGTGGAGTGCTGAGATGAAGCTTTCACAGGATGGTAAGAAACTTTACGGTGTTCCGAATGGATATATGACTGTAAGTGATGACGGTAAAGTTCTCATGCCTGATAAGGTTAATGAGGAAGAAGAGATTACCGCGGGTTATCCAAACTGTGAGGGACATTATGTAAGACGCAGATATGGCTCAGACTCTGTTGATGTTGAAAAAACCAGAGAGGAAACCCTGAGAAACGGCGGTATCAAGATGACCGAGATGGTTTATCTTCCGAAGCAGTTAAATATGAATATCCTAAGAAGCAAGGCTTCAAAGAGATCACCTGAAGAAGAGAAAAGGCTTCAGGATATGACTAAGAGTTTTTATAACGTTGATATGAGTCCGGGTGCCGGATACACGACACTTGACGAAATAAATGCAGCATATAACGCTGATGACAGTGTATTTAAGCAAGGACTCCTTGATGCAATTGCTTCAGAAAAAGAGAATATGACTCACAGGATTGAGTCATCACTTGCAGGAAACCCTCCTGTACCTGTGAGAGCAACCTCAAGCACCAGAGCCTATGACAGATATATAAACGGCCTCTATAAGAATGAGGACATAACGAAAGCTTCTACATTTCAGTGCAAAACGTATCTTGCGAAACTGATCGCGGCCTCAACACTTAAGGCTGATGGTAAGAAATTTGATCAGAAAGCAGTTGAGCAGATGAGCAAGAGTATTCTTGAGTATACGAGCCTCGGTGAGCTTAAGCTTGATGATATGAAGAAGTTCCTTACGAATGCAAACCGTATTCAGTCAGCCGATATGATCCGTGAGGCTGTAAAGATCGATCTTTTCGGAGTCAAGCCGAAATATTTTGAAGCATACAAGAAAGAGATGAAGCTCCTTTCGGAAAATATGCTTACAAAGCAGGGAAGATCCAGAGAGTATCAGAATCTCTACGATGCAGTGAAAGCTGCTTCGGAGATCGACCTCACCCAGGGTGATGCAGCGGTAAAGATTGCTGATGCCAATAAGAAGGTTATCGATGCTGTTATGAAATATACTGACGGTAAAGAGAAAGTCAGAACTACTACGAGCGGCAAGGACAGATTTGATAACGCTATCGATGCGATGTCCATAGTATCTGCATTTGCTCCTGCAACCTATAAACAATATGCAAATGAACTTGTTAGCAGGATAAATAAAGCAAGAGGAATTGATAAGCTTACAAATGCCGAGAGACAGAAGAGAACGGACCTTGTGATCATGAACAGCTACGGTGGTGAACGTGCTAAGAACAGAAGCAATGAGTTAGCCAAGAAAGCACAGAAGAAGGTTGCAAAGGCACCGGCAAAGGGATAGTATTTAATATATAAAAATGACAATATAGCAAGAGACCTAAAGAGTGGTCGGGAGGAAAAAATATGCCTAAATTAACAGCAAATCAGAAGAAGACATTTAAACAGAATGTAAACGATATTATAGAAGCTAAACCATTTGATAAGCTTATTTCGACACTGGGTCCGAAGGGCAAGCTTGAGGAAACCTTCTCACTTCAGAAGGAATATAACGAGATAGAAATGGATATTCCTAAGGGACTGGATGAAAATATGGTTACAGCCATAATCATCGGCGCCATGATGGATTCGAAAGTAAATGGAATCGACGATTGGCAGCTCACCGCATCAAGTCCTGATGTCAGAAAACCGATTGATTCCAATCAGAATTATGTAATTGATAATGTGGCCATAAGTGACAAGAGAGGAAAGTTTTTTGATCCGATAATCGTAGAGGCAAGAAAGAAAGCAAAAGCGGCTCTTGAAGCCTTTAAGAATAATGACCCTGAGCCTGCAAAAGCCTTCCTGCAGAATTACATAGATTTTGAAGCAAGAAATATGGTCAGTGTAAAATTTGTCAACACTAAGGCTTTTCTCTATGGTAATTATAACAGTCGTCACGATAATTATATTGAGGGCGTGTCGCTTGCAACTACCGTGATGGGGAAGCCACCATTTAATGTTATGCCTGAAAATGTTACTCCGATCCAGACAGCAAGGCTTCAGAGCTACGGAGAGCAGGTTAAAGCTTTTGATCAGGCGGCAAGACAGAGACACAGCCTTGTCAATGATCTAAATATGCTTTCCAACAATATAAAGGCTGAGAGGGCGGCTGATTTTCTCTTTAATCTCTATATTTCCAACATAAGTGCATGTATGGATGACAGAGAAAACAAGATGAAAAACAGAATTTTCTACGGTTATATCAAGCAGCTTGGCGGTCCTGATGGTTTGGGTGATGACCCTGAAGAGAATATGGCAGCGGGAAGTATTCTTTCCGGTGACAAAAATATCGCATACGCTTATGAGGATCTGAATCAAACCATTAAGGAGAATACCATAGGAAATATTGAAGCTATTCTTGCATCACCGGGAGGCTATGACAAGCTTAAGAGACTTTACATATCTTCAATCAAGAAGTCTCCGGAATATGCGGCTATCGTAAATGCCGCAACTGAGGCGGATATGATCGATGCCATAAGTGATGCTGAGAGTGCGTGCGCCGTAAATCTTACTGATAAATTTAAGAGTGTCAAGCTTCCTGATATGGCTTCACCTTTAAATAAGGCTCAGAGAGAAAAGTTTGATCAGGGTGTTCAGAAGATCAGAAATACTGTTGAGAAGGGCATAGGGGATATTATTAAAAGGAGAAATGCCGCAAATGCTCTTTATATGAATGGTATTGAAACCGATAATATGCAGAATAATGCAGTATGTATCAATGAACTTGTCGAAAACATCAAGGGTGTTAACAAGAGAGGTGGTTCCCAGAATTTCAAGGATATGTATGAAGCTCTCAAGGAATTCAGGGATTATGCCAAGGAGCTTGCTGATAGTAAGAGATCACCTTCTGCTGCAGAGCTGCAGAAATATATAGATCTTGGTGAGAAGGTAGGTAATCTTGCATCTCACTATCTGGATCACAAGACTAAGATCAATTCAACATATGCTGAGAACAGAGTCAGGGCTGTCAACAGGCTTATTAAGAACCTGGCTGTAAATCTTGCATCAGCCAGAGGACTTAAGGAAGAATGCCTGAAGAAAGATCTGGGAGCAGACTATAAGGCGTATAAAGAATCCACCAAATATTCACCGCTCGTTGATAAAGCTACAGTACAGTCTTTTCGTTCAAAACAATACACAACATACAGGAGTATGCCAAAATCCGGAGCATCATACAGTATGCACAGAATGGCCGTTTACTCGGTGTCACTCATGGCACTTGCCGTTACCGGAGAATATTCTATTGATGATCTTATGGATCCGTCAAAGTTTCAGAATGAAAAGTCTCTGATGTTTGACAAGGTTGTTGAGAAGATGACATATGTTACTCCTGAGAATCAGAAGTGGATCGCTGAGATGATGGTCAAGGGTATGGAGAAGACCAGAGTTATGGTAGATGAGAGGATGAAGACGCTTGATTTCACAGATCCAAAGATATTTGAAAGCGATACAATGAAGAAGATCACAGCTTTTTCAATGTACAGATTTGATATCTGGCAGGAGGTTGAACATTGCAAGAATGAAGCTGAAGAATTTATAAAGGAACTTCATCCTGAGATACCGAACTACAGGGCATACAGTGAAAAGATAAGGAATGATGTCGGCATGCTCGGAACAATCAGAGCCGACGAAGACAAGAGAGACAGGCATATCAGGATGTTCATGGAGGAAGCATTTCCTGAAGACAGCACAAAAGCTGCTAATCTCATTGGTGAAATACTGAACAATGCGATTGAAAGTGAACTGATGCGAAGATCCGTTGCTGATAAGATGAAAAACGGAAATAATGTCGAGTATTCAAAAGTCGATGACAGAATGGAAGGAATACTCCTGAACAGTGCAAGTCTGACATTTAAGACGGAAATGGGCGATAAGCTTACAAGAATTTATGAAGAGCATCCTGAGCTTTTGAGAGAGCATCTCGCTTCGATGATGAATGGAGAGTATTTCAAGGATATTAAAGTTAAGGTAGATCTGACCAGTCCGAATCCGGTTGAGATAACGGGTATGAATGAACTCCTTGAGAGGGTTAAGACCGATAGTTTCATGAAGGAAGCTGAGGAAGCAACCGTAAGACTTGAAACACAGAAATACAAGAACAGGGAGGACTTCTTCAGGGATTCTGCTCTTGCAATAACCGGAGGTATTTACAAGGTTAGCGGAAAGCTTCCTAAGAAGACCGAAACAGGTAAGGTTACATCACTTCAGGATTATGCTGAGGCTCAGTTTAACAGCCCGACATTCAGAAACTCTCTTCTCAGCGCCAAAGAGCCTAAGAAGATGAAGAATCCTAAGAGTATTGCTGAAACCGCAAGAAACCCTGAGAAGATCAGAACGATCATCAAGGCGGCTAACAAAAAAGAACTTGCCAAACTGCAGGCGAACGGACCTGAGGTCCTTAAGGATAACCCACAGGCAAGGCAGAGAAACAGAAGAGTTGAAGGC
>DOVL01000193.1 GCA_003520105.1 Lachnospiraceae bacterium
GTTCTTGAAGTAGACTGCATCATTGAGGCTATTGGAAGTGAGAGTGACAATGACGGCTTTGGTGATCTTGAGAAGAGCTCTCGCGGCTATATAACGACAGATCCTGACACATTTGCAACATCACGTCCGGGTGTTTTTGCCGGCGGCGATACTGTGACCGGTCCTAAGACCGTTATCGCGGCTATGGGTGCCGGAATAAAGGCGGCTGAGTCGATAGCTGATTACCTGGAGAAGCTTAATAAATAATCTACACACCGGTTGTATTGAAAAATATGACCGGTGTTTTAGTGTCGGATGATAATAGCGGTTGTGGATATCAGGATGAATTGCCGGATGATAATAGCGGCTGCCGGGTATCATAGTGAATTACCGGATGAAATGATTAACTGTCTGTTATCAGAATGAGTTGCTGGAAACGTGCAGAAACTTGTGGTATTATGAGTATTGTGGGAAAAAGCATATATGTGAATAAATGCAAAAAGAATGGTTTGAAAGAGATTAATTCGAAAAGATTAAAGCAAAAGGCATTGAAAAAACAATGCGAAAAGACAAAGAATAAGACAATATAAAAAAGGAGTCAGGCAAGGGTGTTAGGCAAAGATGAAAGAAGTAAAACATTAAGGATATCGGCCGTTTTATTGGCACTGTTTTTTATGGTGACGATATTCGGACAGGGGCTATTCGTGACTGCGGAAGGAACTGAGGCTGCGGATAAGGCTGTGTCTGAGGAAGGAGCTGCAGCTGCGGAGGAAACGACGACCGCAGGAGCAGATGCGGGTGAGGCTGCGCAGGATGAACAGCTATATTATCCGGAACTGCATCTGGACGGAGAATCCATAAAAAAAGAGCTGGAAGCGTTATATGAGGAAAATAAGGAAAGTACACCTTCGATATCAATAAGCGTTTTCGGAGAAACAGAAGATTTATGCTCGGTGGTTTACGGAAATGCCAATGTTGAGGATGCTGTGGCTGCTGATGAAGATACGATCTATGAATGGGGTTCTGTCAGTAAGCTCCTGGTCTGGGTCAGTGTAATGCAGCTTTATGAGCAGGGCAAACTGGATATGTCTGAGGATATTACAAAATATCTTCCTGAGGACTTTTTGAAATACCAGTCATCAGAAAATCCGATCACCATGAATAATCTTATCAATCATGATGCAGGCTTCCTTTCACCTTATAAGGATGTTGAAACAAGTAATCCGGACGAGCTTATGCCTCTTGATGAAGCACTGAAGAAGACTGAACCGGCGCAGGTATATGAGCCTGGAGAGGTGGTTGCATATTCCAACTGGGGCACCGCACTTGCTGCTTATGTAGTTGAACAGATCAGCGGCATGGATTACGCTGAGTATGTGAAGATAAATATACTTGACAGGCTGGGTATGGAGCATACTGCCGTAAAGCCTGATCTTTCAGATAACCCATGGGTGGCTGAGAGAAGAGATCAAACATATGGCTATTATTACGAAGACAAGAAGCTGACTTCAATGGGTTCATGCCGTGCATATATTCATATTTATCCGGCAGGTGCCGTAACCGGTACCATAGGGGATCTTAAGAAGTTTGCCCGTGCATTTCTCTGTAACAGCGAGGATTCGGTACTCTTTGAGAAACCGGATACATTGGAACTGATGCTGTCACCGTCTCTCTATTATTCAGGAACGAGAGTTCCGAGATTCTGTCATGGTTTTGAGGCTGATATTTACGGTAAGGGAAGGCTTATACTCGGACATGGAGGAAATACCACCGGGTTCACGGCTCTTCTGCAGTTTGATCCGGAGAGCAGGACCGGTCTTGTCATGATGACAAATGTCCGTGCAGAAAGAACTTTCAGATCAAGGCTTCCGGAAATAGTGTACGGTAAGCCGGATTATTCGGAGATCTCCGGTGGAGACTTTACGCGGCTGGATTTTACAGGTCATTATATTATGAGCGGCGGAACCTTTGAGAAGGGCTGCTTTTCACTGTACAGCTTCCTGACGGATCGCCTTCATATCAGAGAACAGAATGGCGAATACACAAGCAACAGCGGTATATCATCAATAAAGCAGCTTTCGGACAATGTGGCTGTAGTAACTCTGGTCAACGGAGAGGAGCAGCTGTATTTTATAAAATATGATTCGAATGGAAAGTTTGAGGGACTCCAGAATACATCGGTTGACTTTATCAGGATCAGTAATTTTAAGTTTACACTGCAGATGGTACTCATGCTGGGAATGATACTTGCACTTGTAATAATGATGGTGCTTCTTGTTGCGCATCTGCTAAAGATCAGACGTTTTAAGGATCCGGATATCAGAAGATACAAGCTATGCGAGATCAATGTGGGAATAGCTGAGGCCATACTTGCGGCCGCTATAAGTCTGCTCTTCCTGTTTGGCGTAAATAATATCATACTCCGTGCTATATTCTGTATAATTGCTACGGCATTCCTTGCACTGATGATCGAGCTTCTTTTCATGACTCACAGAAGGGGTAAAAAGGACGAGATCAGTAAAGTACTTATCCTGGAGGATGTATGTGGATTCTTCATCCTGGTCGGATTTATCTATTGGAGATTATATCAGTTCTGGGGATTCTAAGAAGACGGATTCTATGTAGATGTAAGAGGCAGTTTTCGCTGTCTCTTACATTTTTTTGCGCTTTCTTACATTTTTCTTTCATAAAACCCGAGAAATATGAATAAAAAATCTTAATATTTTAATATTTTTTCAGTTGAATTGTTCCCATGAATTTATTATATTAATAAAGAGGTTCACAGTGTTTTTTGCATGTGGGGCATATAGAAGCCAAAAGGACATCTATATGATATTAAATAATGAAAGGGGTTACACAGAATGAATATTTATGACATTGCCCAGATGGCAAATGTATCTATTGCAACTGTTTCCAGAGTGGTAAATAACAGCCCGAAGGTCAGTGAGAAAACCCGAAAAAAGGTCATGGATATCATTGACCGTTACGGATATACCCCAAATGTTTTTGCTCAGGGACTTGGTCTCAATACCATGCATACTATCGGAATTCTTGTTCCGACTATTTCGGATCTTTATATTTCCAGAGCTGTTGCCTGTATAGAGGAGAACCTGCATGAGATGGGTTATGATATCATTCTCAGCTGCAGCGGCTATACTGCAAAGTCTAAGGAAGTTCATATTGAGATGCTTCTTTCAAAAAGGATCGATGCACTTATTCTTGTGGGTTCTACCTATGCCGGTTCGGATGACGAAACTCATAATACCGACTATATTGCGAAGGCGGCAGAAGAGATTCCGGTATTTATAATCAATGGTCTGATCGATGGCGAGAACATCTACTGCAATGCAGCGGAGGATTATCGCATTTCTTATGATGTAACAAAAGAACTTATCACCAGAGGAAGAAAGAATATTATATTCCTCACGGATTCCAAATCCTACAGCGCAAATCAGAAAAAGCGCGGCTATGAGAATGCTCTGAAGGATGCAGGACTCACTGTGTATCGTGATCATATGCTCTTTATGAAGAATGATATAGATATGGTGAGAAGCCTTTTCTGCAACTATGATTATCTGGATTATGACGCTGTATTTGCCACAGATGATGCTATGGCTATAGGCGTGCTTAAATACCTTGAATCTATCGGAAGGAAAGTTCCCGCAGAGGTCAGTGTTGTCGGATATAACAATTCCCAGCTCTGCAAATGCACTACTCCTGAGCTTACTTCGGTCGATAATAAAGTTGAACTGGTGGCGCTTCAGACAGTCAATAATCTCAGGGAAGTTTTAAATGGAAATGACAGAGTAATGCACAAGAATATGGTTGCCTGCGAGCTGATAAGAAGAGGTACCATGTGATGGCCGAAATATTTTTTTGAAAATTTTTAAATTTTTTATTGACAAATGTAAGCGCTTACATTATATTCAATATGAACACAGAAATAATATTGAAAAATGACGTAAATAAATGGTATTTATCAGACCGAAAGAATGATAGTGCTTTACCAAATAAGAAGATTAATTATATATGAGATAGAAAAGGGAGGTAATTATGGAATTAGGTTTAAGACCAAAGGAAGAATGCATGTTTGATGCGGTGAGCCTCGGAGAGGTAATGCTGAGACTTGATCCGGGTGAAGGAAGGATCAAAACAGCCCGTTCGTTTAAAGCGTGGGAAGGCGGCGGAGAGTACAATGTTATAAGAGGTCTCAGAAGATGCTTCGGAATGAAGACAGCCGTTTTAACGGCATTTGCAGATAATGAAGTTGGAAAGCTCATGGAGGATTTCATCCTTCAGGGCGGTGTTGATACCTCACTTATAAAATGGATGAAGACAGACGGTATCGGCAGAGTTTGCAGAAACGGTATCAACTTTACAGAGAGAGGATTCGGTATCCGTGGTGCTCTCGGATGTTCAGACAGAGCAAATACAGCAATCTCCAAGGCAACAGCTGAGGATTTTGATTTTGAATATGTATTTGGAAAGCTTGGAGTAAGATGGCTTCATACAGGCGGAAT
>DOVL01000086.1 GCA_003520105.1 Lachnospiraceae bacterium
CACTCTCTTCCCTGTAAACCGGTCTGAAAATATACTCAACATCAATCACTTTAAAGTCTTTAATGCTTTTGATTTCGATCGGTTTTCCGCATATATCTATATATCCTTCCATATTACTCCTTTACAAATCCCTCAAATACCTTCTTACCGGTTCGTCAGTCCACACATGAGCCTCGATATACCTCTCCGGACCGTGAGCACCGTCGTCATTCCAATCCTGTGGAAGTACGTATTTATCAATTATCTGCAGTATCTCATCGTACGTATAAACAGTCTTTCGATACACTTTTCCTTCCTCTGCCACTCAGCCATCATCAAATCACGACTCAATCTATTATTGATTATAAATATCAGCTTGCTTTATTTCCAACTGTTATTTGCCTGCTCGGCCACTATCCTTCTCTTCTCAAGCGTCTTCTCAAACAGCTCATCCGCAGCCTCCGGGAACATTTCATAAATAACCTTAGTCCCCTCCTGTGTGATACCGCCCTTTGTAGCCACTCTGGTAACAACATCTTCAAATGACATTCCTTTTTCAAGCATAAGATTGCCTGTCGCTTTCATTGTATTAAGAACCATCTCTACGATCATTTCCGGCGGAAAGTCAACATGTTTTCCGGCGGACCGGCAGATAACATCAAATATAGAAGCAATAAATCCAGGCATACAGCTTACAAGTTCTGAACCCATTCCCATTTTGCCTTCCGGAAGCTCCCTTACCGTTCCGATACACGTCAGAAGCTCTTTCAGCGTTTCTTTATCCGATTCAGCAACCTTATCATTGAAGCATACAAGCGTCTGTGACTGGTCGATCTCAGCCGTCACACTCGGTATTACCTTCGCCATCTTATGATCGATAATGTTCTCCATGAGCGAAAACTGAATATTTCCGTTAAGCGAAACGATCAGAGTATTTTCTTTGACTGCCCCCTTGATCTCTTCGAGCACAACCCTGATATCTGCCGGCCGAACGCAGACAAATACTATATCCGCTTTGCTCGCAAGTTCTCCATTACTGCCGCAGATAGTTGCTATGTCAGCAGCGTCCTCAAGTTTAGCCGCTGTCCTGTTTGCCGCAAAAAGATCATCCTTTGAAATATTCTTCTTCTCAGAAAATTTCCGGAGAAGCATCTTGCCCATGCTTCCGTAACCTATTATTCCTATCTTCATTTTATATATACCTCTTATCTGCAACTCTCATAATAACATCACGTCCACCTGACAGGATTGATTGCCCCCCACCAAACCTCTGCATTTGTCACAACTACCGCTATTTATCACAACAACAGCCTGTCTTGGTCAACGTCTAATTTACTTCCCCAGCGCCATCACATAGATCTGGCACGGATTTGCCTCATCCCAGAATGTCGGGATAACCTCGAACTCTTTGAATCCCAGTGCAAGATAGAATCTGTTGGTTTCATCATAGTCATCATACATTCCCATCTTAACCGTCTTAACCTGCAGGAAGGAGTATCCGCTTCTCTCAGCCATGTGCTTTGCCTTCTCGAAGAGCACTCTGCCGATACCGAACCTGTGATAATCCTTCAGAACGCCCATAACACAAAGCTCAACCGTATCCTTACTGGTCTCCTTCAGATAAATAAAACCAACCGGCTTGTCCGAATCATAAGCGGCAAAAAACGGCTGATCAACACTCATCTTAATATAGTTTTCTCTACTCTCCGGTACTTCAAACCATTCAGGAAGCGCCTCGAGGATTTCCCTTGTAATCTTCTGCTTTTCATTCACATCTATAATCTCTAAATAATCTATATCCATCTTTACTCCCACAAAAGCCGGCAAAATCATCTGTTCATCCAATAAACATAATAATCCTGCCATAATTAATAATCATTCGTTTTAAACAACCTCTGCAGACATGAATCGTCGATGTCAATATGTTCTTGCCATCACTCATCCTCATCATTGCCAAGCCCGTAATACAGCACCTCATTATATGCCGCATTTGCCTCCTGGCTTTCTTTTCTCGTTCTCCAGGCTTCAATATCGGTCCGGATAGCGAGCATCTCATCTACTATCATCTCTACATTATCAGGCTTTGTATAATACAAATACGCCTGCATCCTGCTCATAGCTTTCGGGCTTCCGAGTTGCCTGGCCATCTCAAGACCAAGCTCCTCAGGAAACCCGAGCTCTTTTATTGTTTTAACTAACTCATCACGGCTTTCAAGCCATTCATTTCGGTCTGTCATCGCGCATCCACCATATTTGATTTATTCGTAATTCCTGTATCCACAATCAGTCTTCTCCGGACCATCAACTCCCGATTCATAATGAGCTCTGAATTCCATATTGATGTCCCTTATCTCCTTTTTTCCATCAATATAGTCCTGGTACATCTCGGCCAGTCCTGACATGCATCCGTCGCAGGAACCGCTGATATTTCCAATTGACTCAGCCACGATCCTCTCGCGTTCTTCCTTTGTTGTATCCTTTATCAATATACTCATATTTCCCTCGTCTCATGTCATCATCACCGACATATTATAATCATCTACCAAGCCGATACTCTCAGGCAGATATTTTTTTCAATATATAATCGGCAATATTGATCATTAGATTTCATAATCCATGCATACTCTAAGCTTTGCGTTAGGTCTTACTACTCCGTCCGCAACTGCCACATGTGCCGGATGAACAGCGTAGCCCTTCAGCGATTCCTCGTCCTCAAACGATGAATCAAGCATCACATCTGCATTTGATGATGCAAGTCCTTCTGTATTAACTTGAATTTCGATAAGTCCCGGAATCTTGCCTGCAAGCCCCTCAAGACCTGCCTTGATATCCTCCTTAACCGCTGCCTTACTCTTCTCTGAAAGCTCATCCTTTAACTGCCAAAGAATAACGTGCTTAACCATTTCTAAAACCTCCTAAACTAATTGTTATTTCTTTATAATCCTCATTTGATCATGCTCATCACATTGATTCTTGATCACACATGATCATCTGTTTTTGATTTCGATTCTATCCAGTATTCCCTGCACACCCACATTCCGGTGTGTCAGATACATCCTGTTGACATCCTCTATAAATATACTATCCGCGCCGGTCTTACGCTCAATCTTCTCGAGTGAATATCCTCTGTCGATGTATTTGATGATCCGTGAAACCAATAAATACATGTCACGATTTGTTAATCCACTAATCTCTTCAAACCCTGATTCTGCGTTCACACCACTATCCGCCATTTCAACCGGCTTAGCATGTCCGTAATAAACCTTCTTCGGCCCAAGCCCTAGCAGCTTCTCCCAGCTCTCACCGATCACGGTTCCCTTATGCAGCTCCAGCTCATACAATGGATTCAGATCACCAACAAAGAGTAATCCCTCATCCAACCGGAGCGATATACTGTCATCACTATGTCCCGGCGTATAAATCATCTCTCCATCCAGTCCGATCGATTCAAGCAAACCCCTGCTCTCGTTTAAGCCGATAACTCTGACCTCTTCATCAATTATAGGTCTGAACGTCGTCCTCTTGTCCTTTGCAAATATATCATCCGCCGCATGTAGGTATTCCTTCTGAATATCAGCAACCACTATCACCGGCCCATGGTCCGCTATATCCTGTGCGATCCCCATATGATCCGGATGAAAAT
>DOVL01000217.1 GCA_003520105.1 Lachnospiraceae bacterium
TGATAAATACAGCCGCTCTCTTCTCATCAAAGCTGTATGAGAGCCTCTTCTTAACCTCATCCATCCTGCACCTGAAAATAGCAGTATCGCAGTTTCCGAGATCGGACATGATTTCCTTCACCTTATCGGCAAGCTTTTCAGCACGATCTGTGAAAACAAAAATATCTGTCTCTGCGAATCTATTAATAACCTTGCCATATATTTCCTTCTGTATGGCCTCCCCGACCCTATCCTGTTTTACTGTTACATCATCTCCAACTGTTCCAAGTTCATCAATATTATTAACCACGCCGGCCGTTCTGAACTCAGTTGTAAATCCATCAGAATATAGCTTTGACTTGTCGTATTTTTCATGTCCCACAGCATCACCCACCAGGACTACGGCATGATTTCTGATTCCTTCCTTCTTAGCGGTCTCTGCCATTTGGGCTATAGTTGTCACGAATTTCTTCTCCTCAGGCCAGGTTGCTTTATATACTATTGCCGCAGGAGTATCCGGTCTGTATCCGCCATTGATAAGCCTTGCAGAAAGCTCCTCAAGCATTCCTGCACTGAGATAAATAGCCATGGACGCGTTGTGCGCCGCAAAGCTCTCAATACTCTCTCTTTCAGGCACTCCGGTCCTTCCCTCCATCCTCGTGATGATCAGTGACTGTGAAACCTCCGGAAGAGTGTATTCCAGATTCAGAGCCGCAGCCGCACCAAAGGCAGCCGAAACGCCTGGGCACGAATCATATTCTATCCCCAGCTTGTCCAGTTCATCCATCTGTTCACGAACTGCACCATAGAGACTCGGCTCACCGGTATGCAGCCTAACAGTTTCAAGGCCCGCATTCTCAGCATCCTTCATCACTTCGATTATCTGCTGAAGGTTCATATCCTTGCTGTCATATATTTTCGCAGTTTCCGGAGCATAGCTAAGAAGCTCCCTGTTCACCAGCGAACCAGCATAAATAATTATATCTGCTTTCCTTAACAGTTCCGCCCCTCTCACGGTTATAAGATCTGCCGCTCCGGGACCTGCCCCGACAAAATGCACCATCTTTCTTCTCCTATATTATTAATATCAGTCTTCCGAATGATCATGGTATTTAACAACCACTTCCACCCAAGAGTGTTGTCTATCAGTGTTTTATTTGATCATATCCTCCGCGCCATCCGACGCCGCAAGGAAGCCTGCTTTATTTGAAAACATTATAACGTACAGCTTCATCCCGGTCGGATTTACCGATTGCAGTGTATCCATGATTCTTGTCATGATATTATTCATTATAATTCTTCTGATACCTGTTTCCGTGATACTCACTAAATCACTGCCGCTATCAGCTGTTTCATCAACTAATGATTTATATTCATCAGCTGTTTCTTTACCGGAATTCGTCTTGTCTTGTCTCTCGTTCCGTATATCATCGTACTCATCTATAACATCGATCGCCGCATCGGTGGAAATACATTCCTTTATTCTCTCAACGTAACTTTCCGGCAGTCCTGCCTTCTCAGCTTCCTCAGCGATCACCTCCATCCTGTGGTCTCCGTATTTGGAATGTGTATTTAACATACCGGCTGCAAGCTTGACAAGCTTACCGACATGTCCCGCAAGGACAAATGAAGTGAAGCCCATCTCTCCTGCCATCTGTACGGTGTCACCGATGAAGTTGCTGCATTTTACAGCCTTATCCAGATCATAGTTGTACCTTGATTTGATGAAATCCAGTCCGTAATTACCCGGCGCAACCACAACCTTGTCGTTACCCAGCGCCCTCTTCACAGAAAGCTCAGCATGTATGGTATCCACCAACGCCTTCTCACTCATCGGTTCAACAACTCCAGAGGTTCCGAGTATTGAAATACCTCCGACAATTCCAAGTCTTGAATTAAAGGTTTTCTCAGCGATAGCATCGCCTTCAGGAGCATAAATCTCAATCATAAGAGGCAGCTTGTTGTCAAAAAACTCACTCACCTCAGTAACTTCTTTGGTTATCATTTCGCGTGGAACATGGTTGATCGCAGCCTCGCCGACAGGCTGATCCAGCCCCGGCAAAGTAACCCTGCCGACACCTTTACCGCCGGTGATACATACAGGACTACCACATCCATGTATCTCTGTTTCACGTCCATCAATCTCATTCCCGCAGGCTCTCTGATCACAATTATTTATATTATCTACCGAATTCACAGAATTAACTCTTTCCGATTCACGATATGTCGCCCGCGCATAGATCAGTATTCCGTCAGTAACATCCGGATCGTCGCCGGCATCCTTTCTTACGGCGCAGCTGACTTCATTCTCAGCTCTCTGTATATCAAGGATTTCAGTTTCAAATACAGTTCCCTTCGGCGTAACAATCGAAACTCTGTCCTTCACCTTGCCCGAAAGCAGCATAATAGTGGCCGCCTTCGCAGCCGCAGCCGCACAACTGCCCGTCGTGAAACCATATCTTAATTCTTTCTTCTCATCATTCTGAGCCATTGTCATATCCTCGAGTTTTTATCGTCAATCATTTCACAATAAACACTTTATCCGATTAAATAATACTGACATTTTTATCAGCCTGTTCTGTGGCTTTTGGTGCTGTACTATTCATAAAAAACCGGCAGGTATTTAATCAATCCCATACATCAGTGCATTGCAGATTGCCGCAGCAATATTGCTTCCGCCCTTCCTGCCCTTATTTACGATATACGGAACATCCGTCGACATTATCAGTTCTTTAGCTGCCTCGACATTCACAAAGCCTACCGGAACTCCGATTATAAAATCCGGTCTGAAGCTTCCTTCCATCAGAAGTTCAAAGAGAGTGATAAGTGCGGTTGGTGCATTTCCTATGGCAAATATTTTCCTGCCCGGAAGTCTCGAAGCCCACTCCATACTTACCGTTGCTCTGGTAACGCCTCTCTCCTTTGCCTCAGCCGCAACCTCAGGATCAGCCATAAAGCAGTAAACCTTTCCGCCATAACGTGAAAGTGTTTTCTCACTTATACCGGCCTTTGCCATATTGGTATCGGTGATTATATTTGCACCTTCCGCAATAAGCTTTCTGCAGATATCCACTGCATTTTCGGAAAACCTCATGGTCTCGGCATAATCAAAATCCGCACTTGTATGAATGCATCGTCTGATGATCCTGTCCTCCTTCTCAGGAAGAGTTATCCCCATCTCGGCAAGTTCCGCAGCGATTATCTCAAAGCTTTTCTTCTCTATATCCTCCGGATTTACTATTTCCGGTTCAATTATGTTTTTCTGTTTATTTTCCATGCTCATATTTATCATCTCCACAATAATCATTCAGATCAGTCAATCATATTATCGCAAGATCAAAACCAATGTTCATGCGATTTGTTTTCATGATACTTTATATATCATCCCTCGAAGAACCCTTGCGGATACTCCTGCGGATACGATTTATATTTCTCTCAAAATCACCGCTGCTGATCAGTTCTGCCAGCACCAGCTGTTCAAAGGTCGGTACGGTACATGAATAGAATCCGACCCGCTCACCAAAGCTTATCAGCAGCTTCTTCGGTATGACCATATAGCCGGTACGAAGCGCCGGTGAGATTGTCTGAGAAAATGTATTCATGTAAATAACATTGTCCTTATCCGACAGATTGAAAAGTGTATCTACCGGCTTAAGTGCCGATGTAAATTCGGATTCAAAATCATCTTCAATAATAAATCTGTCAGCACTGCCTGCCCATCTTATATATTCATGTCTCTTCGATGCTGATGCTGAAACACCACTCGGAAAGCTTCTGAACGGCGAGGTATGCAGAACAGCCGCTTTTGTTTCTGCCAGCGCCCTGCTGTCGATGCCGTCCCTAACGAGAGGGAGCATTTCAAAGGAGAGCTCCAGTGCCCTGTAAACCTGCTCGATCTTCTTATACGAAGGAGACTCGATTGCATAAACCTTATCTCTTCCCAGAAGCTCTGCGATCATACCGTAAAGATATTCCGCTCCCGAACCGATGATTATCTGCTCTGTCTCCACATGCATATCCTTGTTTCGTGCAAGGTATTTTTTCAGAGCTTCACGAAGCTCCGTGCAGCCTGAATTCGGCGGTTTCCTCATAATGCGGTCACTATAATCAGAAAGCACCCTCCTCATGGTCCTGCTGAGTACCGAAAACGGAAAGCTTGGATGATCTACGGAAACAGCCTCCTGAGAATCCTTCACCATACTGACGCCCCTCTGACTATCGGTCATAAATACAGCATTATCAGACGTTTTTTCAAAGCCGGAAAACAGCGCATCCTTCGTAAAGCATACATAGTATCCACTTCTCTCGCGCGTTTCGATGTATCCTTCATCCGCAAGCAGACCATACGCATGCTCAACCGTGATCAGACTCACTCCCTTTTCATCCGCCAGCGTCCTCTTGGATGGCAGCTTACTGTTAAAAGGATATACCCCTGACACGATATCCTCACGGAGCTTTTTATAAAGTTGCATATAAATCGGTTCTTTACTCTTTGCCATATATCTTTCCATCCGTATCATATCAACCATCAAAGCATTCACGAAACACCATTCATCAGCAGCCAAATAACCTCAGATTCATTCTTTTGTCTCAAATATCGTTCTCGGTGATCAACTCGCGAAGCTCCTCACAAAAACGATCATTATTCTCCTCTGTGCTTACAGCAATACGGTAATATCCTCTTCCCAGCCCTCTGTAATCACTGCAGTCTCTTATCAGGATACCTCTTTCCAGCAGCCCCTTATAAAGATCAATATCAGTTTTCAGAAGCAGATAATTCGCATCAGAACTGAAGATTCTTATCACAGGATTGTTTGCGTTATGGTCTGTTTTGGTGTCTGTTTTTTGATCTGCTCTTTTGCCCGAAACGTCATTTATTTCATTAACCAGCCTGTTTTTCTCTTTTTTTATAAATGAAATACTATTATTAAAGTAATTAATCTCTACCTCATCGTCGCATATGCACACACGAGAATCATATGCACATATATACTTTTCATCATCAGATTTGTTTTTTCCTTCAATAACGCTATCCGTATTATTCATATATTCTTCCAAAACTGATAACGCCGCAAGTCCCGCAGCTTCAGCGATGCAGGAAATATTCCACTCCGGAAGCAACCGCCTGATGCCATCTGAAACTTCAGTATCTCCTGCATAAAGCATTCCCAGCCTGATTCCCGGAACCGCAAAGGTTTTCGTGAAGGCATCTATTATCATTAATTTACAATATTCCACATGATCATTATCATGTTCTGTTACGCTGCCTGTGCTTTCCTGTTTATCTGTAATTATATCTATATTTCTTCGAATATATCTTACTCCGCTCAGTTCCTCATATCTTCCAGTCAGCATGAGAAAGCATTCATCGATAACAACGTAAGCATCCTTTTCCCCTGCCACTTCAATTATTTCATCCAGAAGTTCTTTTTCAATGATTCTTCCATTCGGATTATTCGGATTTGCAAATAAGATCACATCTCCTGAAGCCGCATTTTTTCTGATAAACTCCGGAAATCCAGACATATCAAAATCATCCTCAGGACTCAGAAGATATTCGACCATCTCGCATCCCGCCGCATCGGCAGCATATCTGTAACCTGAGAAAGAAGGTACAGGCACCAGCACTCTCCTCATCTTAAAGAATCTCATCACTGCCATAATAAGCTCAGACGCACCATTTCCGACAAGTATCCCGGCAGCCTGCACTCCCGTCACATCGGACAGCCTTCCGATAAGTTTTTCATGCCTGATATCCGGATATTTCTCCACATCAGAAAGAGCCCGACTCATAGCTTCATAAACATGAGTCGGGCATCCCATCGGATTAACATTGACCGAAAGATCAATTTCTATATTATTTCTGTAAATATCTCCACCATGTGACATATCATGCGCCCCCAACTGGTAATATTCTATCTGCATTTAAGTATAATGCAAATATAACCAGATGTGCAATCAGATTTGTGATTAAATATCTATACTCTTCTTCTCTGACTTAAGTATCCTCTGGATTGCAAATTTACCGCTGGCAACCGCAACCGGAAGCCCTCTGCACCTTTTCATTTTATTACTCATTGATTACATCCTTTAGATCGATCATCTGTATTTTTACAATTGCTTATTTGACAAAAACAATTTATAATCGTCAGTAAATGACACACTTGTGTCACCATTTGAAAATACTACAATATAAGCACCTGAAAGTAAACACACCCGGCACAAGATACACACATTTATATTTTTTGTGTCATTTATGGGAGGTTAATTAAGATGAACAATACGCAGAATCCTTCAGCTGTAAGATCCAAAATAATGATCACTGAAGCTTTATTAAAACTGATGAATGATCATCCCTATCAGGAGATCACCGTTAAGCAGATAATACTGGAAACAGATCTGGTAAGAAAAACTTTTTACAGAAATTTCTCTTCCAAGGATGATGTTCTTGACTCAATAATCACAAAGAAAATAGAGGAATACGCAAACGAGATCATTTCATCTCCACTCCGACCTCTTCCGGTAATCTTCAGTTTTTGCGACAGAAACAGAGACCTTCTCCTGCTGCTTCACAAGAATAATCTATTACATCTCCTGCTGCTGAAGCTAAACGTCATGATTCCTCAGCTCAATCTGATCACTGACAGATCCAACAATATTTTTAAAGAATTAATAGGTGATCTGGAGCCGGATTATCTTATTGCCTTCAACATTGGAGCAATATGGAATGTCATCTTTAAATGGGTTGATCGTGGAATGACCGATCCGGCCGATGAGATCAAAAATACCATCGAAGTGTATCTCAGCCGAATCAGTCCTTTCTCGTAATAGCGAGATGATATATATTCTTTCATATCGAACATTCCACTCTACATTTCCGCCAGCGGCTCATGCGGCCATCCGTTTCATTATTAACACAAAAAAACACAGTTATATAAACCTGTTATATATCCGTGTTTTTAAAAGAATAATCATTATAAAGCTAATCTTTAACCCAGCGCCACATCAAGAGCCATCATCAAAGTGAAGCCAACCGCAAACATCACAACACCTATATTGGAATGTTCTCCCTCAGACATCTCGGGTATAAGTTCTTCAACAACAACATACATCATTGCTCCTGCCGCAAAGCTGAGCAGGTAAGGCATTGCCGGAACTATAAATCCGACAGCAAGTATAGTAAGGAGGCCAAATACAGGTTCAACAGCCCCTGATAGAACTCCATAGAAAAAAGCCTTCTTCTTACTTCTTCCCTCCGCTGCGAGCGGCATGGATATGATCGCACCTTCCGGGAAATTTTGTATGGCAATACCAAGAGAAAGTGCCATGGCAGCTCCGGCTGTGATACTTACTTCTCCGGACTTATATCCTGCATAAACCACACCGACTGCCATTCCTTCAGGTATATTATGCAGAGTTACCGCCAGAACCATCATTGTTGTCCTGGCCAGCTTACTCTTGGGACCTTCAGCCTTATCTGTATTCATGTGAAGATGAGGGATAACTGAATCAAGTAACAGAAGAAAGAGTATTCCTGCCCAAAAGCCCAGAAATGCCGGAACAAATGCCAGCTTTTTCATATTTGATGACTGTTCCATCGCAGGCACCAGAAGACTCCATATAGACGCCGCTACCATAACACCGGAGGCAAATCCCGTAAGTGCTCTCTCTATCTGCCTGTTCATCTGTTTCTTCATCAGAAATACACAGCCCGCGCCCAATGATGTTCCGAGAAATGGAATTATTAATCCTATGATAATACTTCGATTCATCGCTTCTCCATTCTTTTAGTTAGTTATATCTAACCCCGTATATCGTAAGCCTAAGCGATGTATTTGTCAAACCATATTTATACTTTATAGCACTCTCCGCCTTTGTTAATATAAAAATGAATCTTGTTTCATTTTATATCCGTCCTTTGTGATTATCCTCTACGGACTGACAATAATATCAAAGCAGAATACTAAGCAAGCGCTCTTCCGAGATCCTTGCATTCCTCGATTGCTGTTTCATCTGGTGTATAGTTCGCCATAACTCCATCATTTTTTCACACATCCCCGGAGAGGGGGTTATATGACAGAAACATTGGTTTCTGATCGTAAAACACATATCGCGGTTAGCTCCCAGAGACATAACCGCGATAGTGATGCTTGTCTTATATACAAGACATATGATCTTTATTTCTTAACATTAAATGCATCCATCTGTGGATATACTGCTGAATCTCCGAGTTCCTCCTCGATCCTTAGAAGCTGATTATACTTAGCTACACGCTCTGAACGGCTTGGTGCACCGGTCTTGATCTGGCATGTGTTAAGTGCAACTGCAAGATCAGCGATTGTTGTATCGGCTGTCTCACCTGAACGATGTGAAGAAATAGCTGTATAACCGGCCTTGTGAGCCATCTTGATAGCCTCAAG
>DOVL01000230.1 GCA_003520105.1 Lachnospiraceae bacterium
TGTTCTTGATCCGCTTCGCGAATCAAGAACCGGCGCCGAAGGCGCCCTATACTCCGCAAAAAAACCTCCGATGAATGCAAGCATTCTCGGAGGTTTTTCTACGTCGTGCATGGCTTGTTTCTTTTGCTTAGTTGAAACCAAACATCCTCTGCGAAATAGTGTAGCCGACTTTGATGATCCACATGCCGGGCTTGGTCTTCATCTGCATGGCCTTGCCAAGGAAGTGTCTGTGGACGTATTTATACTGTGAACCGCGCTTTTTAAGGAAGTTCCAGAGCTCGTCCTTCTCGGCGAGAGCTTCCGGTGTTCCAATTTTGATGAGAAATGCGCTGCATATCGTCATCATCATAGCAAGATACTGGCTCATATAACGTCTGAGCATACTGTTATCAACATTACGCAAGCTGTGATCCTCTATCATAAGCTTTGTAACAAGAACCTGCTGATCGATCCTGCTCATCATGACCTTTTCGTTTACTGACTGATCGCTTCTTCCGATAACGTAATGATAGAGATCAACATCAAGGTAATAAACCTTCTTAACGTATGGAAGCGGATGATAAACGTAGATGTTATCAACATAGAAGGTGTGCTTTGGCATCTTGATACCGGTCTTGATGAGAAGAGCAGTTCTGTAGATTACCGAATGCATAAGGATGTTCTGCCAAGGCATAAATTTGCCGAGCTTATCCCAGTTGAACGGTGTTCGTACAGGCATAACACCTCTGTAACCGATCCTTTTCTTGTGCTTCTTGCCAAGCTTCTCGTATACATAGTCAGAGATGATCATATCAAATGAATTATCAATCTCTTCGTTCTCTGCGATGAAATTCATTACTGCAGCGAGTGCACGGCGGTTAAGCCAGTCGTCGCTGTCCAGTACTTTGTAGTATTTTCCCTTTGCGTTTGCAAGGCCCGTCATAACAGCGTCACCGTGACCGCCGTTTTCTTTATGTATAACTCTGACGATGTCAGGATATTTCTTAGCGTACTGATCGGCAAGCTGTGGAGTAGTATCTGTCGAACCATCATCAACGATAAGTATCTCTATGCGGTTATCGCCTATCAGCACTGATTTCATCGCACGTGCAAGATAATCCTGCGAATTATAACAAGGTATTGCGATGGTAAGTAGTTTTTCTTTATTCATATTTGTACCCTCTCTGTAACCCCTTCACTAGTAACGTCTCTAATTGTCTGAAATTCAGATGCCCGTCATGTGACGGTTTTGGCAGTTTCCCATAAACATCATGCAGTAGATGCTGCTGTTTCGGTATGCTATGTGATAATGATCACGCAGCAGACTCGGTTGTTTCGGTATTCTCTGCGATTCTTGCTGCCTTCTTCTCACGCATCTTCTTCAGGTCGCCAGGAAGATAGATCGGAAGATAGAAGAGAAATGCCATACCGAATGCTCCGAAAACATCTATTATCGAGTGCTGCTTCAGGAAAACTGTTGCAGCAATTATAAGTACTGAAAGAATTACAACAAATGCAGTTACGCCCTTGTGCTTCTTAGGAAGGCGCGATTTCAGGATCGCAGTCTCGACGCACAGAGTATTATAAACGTGAATACTCGGGAATACATTTGTTGATGTATCAGTTTTGTAAAGGAACTTAACTATCCTTGCGCAAAAATTGTTTCTGGTGATATCTGTCGGTCTCAGATGAAGAGCATTTGGCCAGAAGTAACAGATGATGATAAAGGCTGTCATTCCGAGAGCCAGGAACCATGCAAGCTTCTTAAAGCCTTCAAAATCAAATATGATAAAGAGGCCAACCGAAACGAAGATAAAAAGAAACCACAGATAGTAAGGTATTATGAAGAATTCACAGAATGGGATGCTGTCGTCCAGCGAACTGTGAATATAGTGGAATTCCACGTCGTTTCTCTTCTCCAACAGGATGAAGCTTATAAAGTAAGCCGGAATATAGAGAAGCCACAAAAAGTATTTATATCTTTGAAATTTGCTTTTATTTTCCATATATAACCAATCAAACAAAAATAGTAGTATTTATATGCATTAACCGCTTAACGCATACTATAATAGTTTAAAATAAAAGTCGGATAATGTCAAAGATTACTTTTAAGGAGTTTTAAGGATTGGAACTGTTTTAACTCTTTATCATATTTAAAAATTATGTTATACTAAAGTTTAATTATCGGATGCCGAGCCCGGTGGGTGACAGGATGACATCCGAAGTGTGTAAAATATATTACAAGGGGTGTTACTATGAGTGAACTTTTTGAGAACAGGGAGCTTTCGTGGTTAAAGTTTAATGAAAGAGTTTTGGAGGAGGCCGAGGATGAGAGAAATCCTCTCTGCGAGAGACTTTCGTTTCTTTCAATCTTCCAGACCAATCTTGATGAATTCTTCATGGTGAGGGTGGGGTCTCTCCATGATCAGATGCTGCTCGAGGATAATCCTAAGGAAAACAAGACCAATATGACTGCCGAGGAGCAGATAGATGCGATAGCGGAGAGGGTTAAGGTTCTTTCTGCAAGGCACGACCTTGCTTATCGTGAACAGATGGCTCAGATCGAGAAGCATGATATAAGGATCATAAACTTTGCAAAGCTTGATTCAAAGCAGGGAGAGTACCTGAAGACGTATTTTGAGCATGAGATACTTCCGCTGCTTTCACCTATCACGGTTTCCAAGAAACAGCCATTCCCGTTTATCAAAAATAATGAAATATACGCAGTTTCAGTTCTTACAAACAAGAATAACAGAGAGCGTCTCGGAATAATTCCATGTAACGACGGAATGTTCAGGAGACTTATACAGATTCCGGGCAGCGCAGGCTTCTATATGCTTGCCGAGGAGCTGATCCTTCACTTCCTTCCGGATGTATTTTCCGGTTATACGGTTGTCAGCAAGTCACTTGTCAGGGTTACAAGAAATGCCGATATCGATGCTGACAAGGTCTATGACGAGGATCTTAACTACAGGGATCATATGGCCGAGGTAATTAAGCAGAGACGTAAGCTCTGTCCTGTTCGTATGGAATATACCAGAGATATGGACAAGAAGGTGCTTAAGAGGATCAGGGATCACCTGAATATTAGTGAAAATATGATGTTCAAGAAGTGCTCGCCTCTCGACCTCTCATTCCTTTTTGATATCCAGGATACACTGCGTCATAAGCCGGAGCTTTTCTTCGACAAGAGAATACCTCAGAGATCGCCACAACTCGATGAGACCAAGCCTCTGCTTCCGCAGATAGAAGAGAGCGACAAGCTTCTCTACTATCCTTATGAGAGCATCAGACCTTTCCTTAATATGCTCACGGAGGCTGCAAACGATCCTGACGTTGTATCAATTAAGATGACACTTTACCGTCTCGCAAAGCACAGCAAGGTTGTAGAGGCTCTTGTTGAAGCAGCTGAGAACGGCAAGCAGGTTGACGTTCTTGTGGAACTTAAGGCACGTTTTGATGAGGAAAATAACATCGAATGGTCGCGTATGCTTGAGAAAGCAGGCTGCCATGTTATTTACGGTCTTGAGGGCATCAAGGTTCATTCAAAGCTCTGTCTCATCACTCTCAGAAGGAATAATGCAGTAAAATACATCACTCAGATCGGTACAGGAAACTATAACGAGAAGACAGCAAGACTTTATACCGACCTTTCGCTTATGACTGCGAATGAGAAGATAGGTGCGGAGGCTGCCAAGGTATTTCAGGCTCTGTCACTTAATCAGGTTGTCAAGACAACAGAGTGCCTTATGGTTGCTCCTAAATGTCTGCAGAACAAGGTAATAGATAAGATAGAAAGAGAGATTCAGATTGCAAGGGATGGCGGTGAAGGCTACATCGGTATCAAGATCAATTCGCTCACAGATAAGAAGATCATGGATAAGCTGATAGAGGCATCGAAGGCCGGCGTTAAGGTCGAGATGGTTATCAGAGGAATCAACTGCCTCAGAAGCGGTATTCCGGGCAAGACCGATAATATCAAGGTTATAAGTATAGTCGGACGATTCCTCGAGCACGCACGTATTTACATCTTTGGTAAGGGCGACCGTGAGGAGATGTACATAGCGTCAGCCGATTTTATGACAAGAAATACAGTAAGACGTGTTGAGGTTGCAACACCTATTTACGATGAAAGACTGAAGGGGAAGATCAGAGAAATCTTTGAGATCATGCTGAATGATAACTATAAGGCTCGTATTCAGCAGCCGGACGGTATCTATGCAAGGGTGCCTCTTACAGAGCCGGTGCTCAATTCTCAGGAAAGATTTTATTATATCGCATATGAAGAAGCAGGAAACAGTTCAGCAGGAAGAGAATGAGAAGTTAATAGAAACAGATGCCGAACAGCCGGTTCTTAAGAAAAAGAAGAGAAGAAAGAGGAACATCTCCAAGGTCAGTATCAGATCATTTATCTTTGTGGGGATGCTCATCGTTCTTCTTCTTTGCATGGCTCTTTACAGTCTTGGTATTATAAAGTCTCTTCGCAAATCCGAGCTTCAGAAGCTGAAGGATGACGTATATATCAATGCCCAGTCCATGGCAGATCAGATAGGCCGCGA
>DOVL01000314.1 GCA_003520105.1 Lachnospiraceae bacterium
ATGCCAAGCTTGAACCATCACTTAAGTCTGCAGCTCCGGGCGAGAGCTTCCAGTTTATAAGAAACGGATACTTCTGCGTGGACAGTAAGGACAGCACCGAAGGCAATCCGGTATGGAACAGAGTTGTATCACTTAAGAGCAGTTATAAGCCTTCTTAAATGTCAAAAATCTTAGGATAAAAATATTAAAAATTGGTGTTTTAATTTTTTGAAAATTCTGATATATTACAGTAGTGGTAGCAGTTGATCTGATTGTTTTATTTGAGTTGTATAAAGTAAAATGAGTAAGAACAAAAAACACAAAGAGAAAAAAGAAAAAAAGGAGGTTTATATCCTCCTCACCAAGACACGTACGGTACCGTCAAGAGTGATCCATTTCTTTAAGAGGATGCCATACGTACATGTATCCATAGCTCTTGATGAGAATCTTTATGAGCTTTACAGCTTTGCCCGCAAGACTGTTCATAATCCATTTAACTGCGGTTTTATTGATGAGGATATCAATTCGGGTATCTTCGGAAGGGATACAGAAACTAAATGTCAGGTTCTTCGCCTCAGAGTTACCGAGGATCAGTACAGAGATATCGAGAAGGCAATAGAGATATTTAAGGCTGACAGAGAAAAATATAAGTATAACTATCTCGGTGTGCTATCAATATATTTCCATCTTGGTTTTGAGAGAAAATATAAGTATTTCTGCTCGCAGTTTGTAGATAAGGTTCTTCAGATGGGCGGCGTTGATCTCTTCGACAAGAAACCATCGAAGGTTATTCCTGATGATTTCAGAAATTGTGATAAGCTGGAGAAAACCTTTGAGGGAAAGCTTCAGTCATACAGGGATTTTGTAAATGAAAGTGTTATTTAATGATGGTGACACCTGCCTTGCGGGTGTCACTGATTTTAATCTAAGAGAAACTTTGGAATGCGGTCAGTGCTTTAATTTTGTCAGGACAGATGAAGGCACTGACAGTTCTTTTTGTGCGTACAGGATCATTGCAGACGGAAGAGTGCTCCGTATTTCTGAAAAACGCTTTGAAGAAGATAAGGACAATAGTTCGACTGATAATGGTCATACGGAGGATAATACCGGAACATGCGAACTAATATTGCATGATACAAGCATAGAAGACTATGAACAGTTCTGGAAGCATTATTTTGATCTTGATACCGATTACAGCCTGATCAAGAAAAAAATAGTTGAGGAGTGTCCGGAGCTTGAGAAAATCATAAGAGAGAATCCAGGCATCAGACTCCTAAATCAGGAGTTCTTCGAAACACTGATTTCATTCATTATTTCCCAGAATAAACAGATTCCGCAGATCAAGGCGGTTGTAAGAAATCTGTCCGAACTTGCAGGTAAAAGAATAGATTTAACTTCGGACAGGATGCATTTTGGCGATGAACCGGATGCAAATGGACAAGGTCATATCAGTCTGTTTCCTTCGGTAGAAGAGATGAACAGGCTGACAGAGGATGATATCAGGGCATGTAAAGCGGGCTTCCGTGCACCATACATCATCGATGCGGTAAGAAAGGCTTATTCCGGAGAGATCACGGCCGAAAGCTTTGAGGGATTATCAACCGACGAGGCGAGAAACAAACTTATGACCATTAAAGGAGTCGGTGAGAAGGTTGCCAACTGTGTGCTCCTCTATAGCCTCGGAAGAAGAGAGGCTTTTCCTGTGGATGTCTGGATGAAGCGGATCATGGAGGAATTGTATTTTCATAAGGATACAGATAAAAAGGTGATCGAGAGCTTTGCCTGTGAAAAGTTCGGAGAATACGCAGGATACGCTCAGCAGTATCTCTTCATATATGGAAAAATGAATCTTAAACGATAAAAGTTACATATCGGTTGTTCACGATTATTTCACGAAAAAAACTGTTTTTATGCTTGATTTTTATGATTTAATTGCTATAATGATAATTGTGTTAGCACTCGAGGTGAGTGAGTGCTAAATCAAACAAATAGGAGGAATGATAAAATGAAGATTTCACCACTTGGCGACAGAGTTGTTCTTAAGTCAGCAGAAGTTGAAGAAACAACAAAGTCAGGAATCATACTTACAGGAAATTCTAAGGAGAAGCCTGTTTATTCAGAGGTAGTTGCAGTAGGTCCCGGAGCAGTTGTAGACGGCAAGAAGGTTCCTATGGAAGTTAAAGTCGGACAGAAGGTTATTTATTCTAAGTATGCCGGAACAGAAGTTAAGTTCGGTGATGATGAATATACAATCGTTAAGCAGGGAGATATCCTTGCAGTTGTTGAGTAATATACTGATTCTGACAATAAATAGATTGCCGGCTGCAGAAAGGTTACTGCGGCTGCTGATTAGGAGGAATATAAAATGGCTAAGGAAATTAAGTACGGTGCTGAAGCTAGAAAGGCACTTGAGGCAGGCGTAAATCAGCTTGCAGATACAGTTAGAGTAACACTCGGACCAAAAGGAAGAAACGTAGTTCTTGATAAGTCATATGGTACACCACTTATCACTAATGATGGTGTAACAATCGCTAAGGAGATCACACTTGATGATCCTTTCGAAAATATGGGTGCTCAGGTAGTTAAGGAAGTTGCTACCAAGAC
>DOVL01000078.1 GCA_003520105.1 Lachnospiraceae bacterium
TTAAAGGATTCTATCAACTAATCTATAGATGACAGGATTAATGAAGGATGCAGCACGAACGTGTTGCATCCTTTGTCATTTTAGGGAATCATAGATAGAGGATATATTTATGTATCAGGTATTATATAAGGAGTTATATATGAGATTGGATAAATACTTAAAGGTATCACGTCTGATCAAGAGACGTACCATAGCCAATGAGGCCTGTGATGCGGGAAGAGTCAGCGTGAACGGCAAGCCGGCAAGGGCATCCTATGATGTCAAAGTGGGAGATGTGATCGAGATAAGCTTCGGCGACAAGTCGGTAAAGGCAGAGGTTACTGCCATTATGGAGACCACAAAGAAGGAAAATGCTGCAGAAATGTTCAAATATCTGTAGGCAGAGACTGTAGAAAGAGTATTTTGAACGCTTTTTTCGCAAAAATATAGTATTTTTGACAAAAAAACTGTTATTTTATGTAAATTATAGTTGAAAATATTATGTAAAGTTGGTATTATTAACTTGTGTTTTCCTATTTAAGGAAGACGTTTCTTACGAATTGAAACGTATTTTAGAAAATTTTTGAACGTTGTGTGGGGTTGTATGAGCAGACAGGGAACCATCTCTCGTGCTAAGCGTGAGAGAATACAGCAAAAACAGCATACAAGACGTATTCAGCAGACACACAGAGAATACCGTAACATGAGGAAGGGTAAGAAGCAGTCAAAGCTTGGTATCCTGCTTATAATCGCGGCACTTGTGCTTGTTTCTGTTGTGACTACCGTGAGGGCGTATAATCTTCATGCGAAGGCTGACGAGCTTACGGTTACCGAGAGACAGCTCCAAACAGAGCTTACAAACGTAAAACAGAAGAAGACGGATCTTGAACAGCAGCAGAAATACATGAAGACTAAAAAATACATCGAAGATGAGGCGAAAGATAAGCTTGGACTTGTTTATCCGGACGAGATAGTGATAAAACCACGAGAGGATTAGAGCGGTTAACAAACTTAGGTTAACCGCTTTATTTATATTAATCGGCAGGTGCAGTTGTCAGGAACATCTTGTTTTCAGTTGAGGCAGTAAATGAATTTTATAGAAAGTGTTGAAAAATATATAGATGATAATTCACTCCTTGATGATGGTGACGGTGTAGTCATCGGACTTTCCGGCGGAGCTGATTCAGTGAGCCTTCTCCTTGCACTGTGTGAGATCAGAGAGAAGAGGAAACTCAGCCTGGCGGCAGTCCATCTTAATCATATGATAAGAGGTAAGGAGGCTGACAGGGACGAGGAGTTTGCGAGAAAACTCTGCGAAGAAAGAAATGTTGATTTTGTCAGCTTCAGGAAGGATATTCCGAAGATCGCCGGGGATAAAGGTCAGAGCGAGGAAGAAGCCGGAAGGCTTATCCGTTACGAACTGTTTGAGAAGGTGAGGCTTGAGAAGGGCTTCCGTAAGATAGCAGTTGCTCATAACCAAAATGACCAGGCGGAGACAGTTCTCTTCAATATGGCCAGAGGAAGCAGTCTCAAGGGACTTTCGGGTATTCAGGCAAGAAGAGGAAATATTATCAGACCGCTTCTCGGAATGAGCAGAGAAGAGATAGAAGCGTATTTATCGGATGTCGGTCAGAAATATGTGAATGATTCCACAAATCTCGGAACGGAGTATTCCAGAAATCTTATCCGCCATGAGGTGCTTCCGGCACTTAAAGGGCTTAACTCCGAGGCGATGTCTCATATTGCAAGGGCTGCTGAGGATGTGAATGAGATTTACTCATATGTTGAAGAAGAGGCCGGGAAGCTTGATATAGCTTGTAACAGGATGGGTACCGAGGAGGTAATAAATATAGCCCAGGTCAGTGTGAAAACGGCTCTGGTGCGTTATGAGGTTTATCTCCGGGCTATGGAGATGCTTTCGGGAAAGCGTAAGGATATAACCAGACAGCATCTTCATCTGATCGATCAGCTTGCTGACTTACCGAGTGGCCGAAGCCTTGATATGCCTTACGGGGTTACCGTGAGGAAGAGCTACGAGAAGCTTATTTTCGAGAAAAAACGATTTGATGATACAGAGACAGAGGCTGTTGGCAATGAGTCGGGAGGAACCGGGGATGATTCATCCGGCAATGACCCGATATATATAGAAGGCGATGGCAGATATATTTTAGACGATACTATTCTTGATGTGGCAATAAAGGATTACTCGGAGGATATGCCGATTCCGAGGGATGAATATAATAAAATATTTGATTATGACAGAATTTGTGGTAAGCTTTGTTTTAGGCATGCTGAGAGAGATGACTATATTAAGGTTACATGGGACGGCAGTAAGAAGCTCTCAAGAGTATTTACGGATAAGAAGATCGACCGTATGAAGAGGGCGACGGTGCCGGTACTAGCGATCGGAAGCGAGGTCATCTGGGCTGTCGGAGTCAGATTCAGTGAAGGATTTAAGGTAGATAGTTCAACTAAAAGGATTATGATTTTAAAGATTACAGATATTCCGGAGGATGGAAAATGAACGAGAATTTTGAAGTAATGATCAGTCAGGA
>DOVL01000183.1 GCA_003520105.1 Lachnospiraceae bacterium
TTTATCACAAAAGGTATAATGGGAATATGAAGCTTTCTGATAACGGAATCCGGAAGATCACACATACTCGAAGCAGTAACAACAACCGGTAACTTCTCGGCATATTTGTCCGCAGTGCGTATTTCCTCACCTTCACCTATCATTGCCGATCTTAGGATTATCTTATCGGGAGATACATGCTTAATGAGCATCTCTTCCATGGCATCACCCGAAACGGGCTTTATCAGATATCCGTCAAATCCCACCCTGTTATACAGCTCCCTGTTCTCACTTCCCGCGTTGGCGGTAAGAACGATCACTGGAGTTGCCCGGTTAAGGCCTCCTGCCTGATTTCTTAGAAGTTCAAGACATTCTATTCCGTCTATCTCCGGCATAAGGTGATCCATAAAAATGGCGTCATAATGTATCTTCAGGCTCAACTCAAGGGCTTCCTTACCGCTTACGGCAGTATCGATGCCCATGTCCGTATCTTCAAGGAGCCTCTTCTCAACCTCAAGATTCATTAAATTGTCATCTACGATAAGTATCCTTACTTCCGGGGCCAGAAAGCTGCTTTCATATGCGTTTCTCTTGATCGCCTGCTGGTTGTGGATATTAAGCTCACCCACCATTCCATGATCGGATATTGTCTGTTTTATCGTTACCGTAAATGTAGAGCCCTCTCCGTATACGCTGTTTACCGTTACGGTTCCATCCATCAATTCGACCAATTGCTTTACGATACTGAGTCCCAGACCGGTTCCCTCTATATGCCTGTTCTTTTCTTCATCAACCCTCTTAAATGCATCAAAAAGATAGGGCAGTGCCTCTTTTTTTATTCCCATTCCCGTATCTGCGATCGAGATCACAAGCTCACATGTGTTCTCATCCACATCCTTGCTCTCCACACGCAGTTCCACTCTCCCCTTTTGTGTATATTTAACTGCGTTGTTCAAAAGATTTATGATTATCTGCTTGATACGGACCTCATCCCCATACAGGACCATGGGAACCTCGGGGTCTACACTTACTTCAAACGTAAGACCCTTATCATTTGCCCGAAGCCACATCATATTTACGATCTCGGACAGCATATCCCCAACACGATAATCAATGGGAACAATATCCATACTTCCGGCTTCTATCTTTGAAAAATCAAGTATATCATTGATCAGTGCGAGCAGCATCTTACCGGAGCCCTGTATACCCGAAGCATCCCTTACAATATCCTCCGAGGCGCTCTGATCCCTTAAAATAAGTTCATTTAATCCCAGAATGGAGTTAATGGGGGTTCTTATCTCATGGCTCATGCTTGAAAAAAAACGGTTTTGCGAACGGTTCAGTTCTTCCGCTCTTTCCGCCTCTGCACGGGCACGTTTACTTTCTTCCGTGAAGATCTGCTTCTGATACATCAGCATGATATATATACTTATACCTACCAGAATGATAGATACAAGCGAATCCATGAAGGCAATTCTTATACTGTGCGGGTATATCCATTCGCTGTGCCTGTATGATGCCCAATACTCAAAAATGCTTATAAAGGTAAGCACGCCCATCATAGCTACCCTTAGCCGGCCCGAAAGGGACATACCTATAAACATATAACTGAAGATGATCCAGAAAATGCCTCCGCCCCTGGTTCCTCCACCGTAAAAGAATGTGACCGGTAATATAACAAATACAAGAACACATACCAGAATTATCGAACCCGTTTTCACCTTATTTAAATAAACTGTAACGGAAACTATTACCGGTATGCATATGATCCCCGCTATGATCGTAATGATCTCGACCGGATGTTCTCCTCCGATAATATCATAGATCACTGCTATCAGCATTGAGCTGAATCCTATGATCGCAAGCATGATGTAGGTGCGTTCCTCATAACTGTATGCCGGGTCCGTGAGCCTTTTGGACAGCTTTTTGATCAGCTTCATTTTTCGCACCTCCCATCATATGAGACTTTTTCGGCAGGAAGTGCCCGAAGCATGACTCTCTCAAAATCCGATGTATTTATGGGCTTGGCAATAAATCCATCGAATCCCTCCTTTATAAACATTTCCCTTGCACCTGAAACGGCATTTGCGGTAAGCGCGATAACGATCACCTCCCTGTCAAGATCTGACGCAGCGGCCTTTATCTGCTTCATGGCCTCCACCCCGTCCATCTCCGGCATCATATGATCCATAAATATGAGATCATAGTCGTTATCCCTGTATTTCTTTATAGACTCCTTACCGCTTCCGGCAGTATCAACGATCATCTTATAATCCCTGAACAGGGATGTTGCAACAACAAGGTTCATCGGCTCATCATCAACCACCAGAGCCCTTAACCCATTGAATACGGGTGTCGCCGTATTATCCTTATCAAATGCGTCTTTGTTTTCCCAACTGTTGTTTAAAACCTTAATTATCGGATACGCATACAGGGGTTTGGGCATAAGGATCACTCTGCTGTTTGCAGGTATCTTAAATCCCGGCGATGCCGATACTGCAACCACAATATTTTCCTTAGCCAGCTCCTCAAAGTATCCCCTGTTTTCTTCATATTCCTCCTGACCCATAAATACATGGGTCACATTCATTTTCTCCTTTAGACGTTCTACTTCATATACCGTGTCGGCTGCATATAATGGAACATGGATGCCGGATGCGAGATTAGAAGCCATGCTCCGGTAAAAATCTCGCAGCCTGGTTATCTTGTATTTATCGGGTCTTACATGGAACAATACCGTTCCGTCAAATGTTTCCTCAAGAAACAGACAGGGCTTATCATTCACTACCTCCTGAGGTATCGTAACCCTTACGGTCGTACCACTCCTTTTATCGCTCTCGATCTTAACGAAGCCTCCCATTCTGTGGGCAAATCCATACACTATGTACAGGCCAAGACCGATACCTCCCGAAGAACGGTTTCTCTTCTTGTTTGCCTGATACATTCCTTCAGGGATTGCCCTTATCGCATTTTCGTTCATGCCTATTCCGGTATCTGTCATCTCTATGCACAGGTTCACACCATAATCCTGCTTTTCAGCATACATCTTCACATAGATGCCTCCGGATTTGGTGAACTTGACAGCATTTTCCAGAAGGTGCCTGAATATCTTATGAAGCTTTCTTATATCTCCCTTCATAGTTGTGGGTGTTAAAGGATCAAGATCGACAACCATCTCAAGACCGTTTGCGTTATCGTTTAAGCGAAAGCTTGTTACCACATCATTTATGAGTGATGTGCTCATATAATTGTCCTCCTCAAGGAAGACCTTGTTTCTTTTGCATTCCGTATAATCCTGAATATCTTCTATCTGGTAGGCAAGCCTCACCCCGGCATTTTTTATCGAATCCGCTTCTTTTCCGACACCCTTTTTTATAAGAAGGTCCGACATTCCGTTTACAACATTTACGGGAGTTCTCAATTCATGAGATATATTTGACAGGAAATCCTCCATGCTTGAATCGTTCTGTCTGATGCTTTCTTCCCTGATCCTGTTTTCTTCCTCATCATCAAGTCTGTTATTTATTGCACGGGCACTCATGTAATATACAAGCAGAACTATGGCGACATGTAACAGTATCCTCGAAGCATTCAGCTTATTAAATTCGATCGGTTCACCTCCGGGAAGATTAATAAGATGAACGAACATAATGATCAAATACTCTATAAGAAATATATTCAGCATATATACCTTATTAAGTGTTGAAAAAGTCATTATTGCCAGAATAGTTGTTAACGCAATGTCAAAGAAGCTCGATTTATGAATGCCATGATAAAGGATCAGCATAACAACGTAAAGATAATAGAACAGCTTACGGATATCGTTATCTATCCTGTCTGACAGATTTAATCCCCACAGGGTTACCATTCCAATGATAATAAAACTCGGAACCCATAATTCCCATCCCCTCAATATGATCTCTAAGATCAATCCCACGGATGCCAGTGTTATAATAAGCATTATGAACTTCTCATCATTTTTCTGACTCATAGTTATCCTTTCCAAACAGGTTACTGTTATCCGTTAATTTCAGTTTCCGTATATCCGGAGGGATTAATATATTTGAATGTATGACTTATCCTGGCTCCTTCAAAATGCTCTGTTTTATCCCATATATCCAGTATCCTGTTAATTGCACCATCCGCTTCCGCTCTTGTTCGTTCCGTCAACAGAACAAAAAAGCTGTTTGATCCGTTCCGCATCATAATATCGCTCATTCTCAGGGTCTTTTGCAACAAAGCACAAAACTGTTCCGAAATATCAAGAAGCTTTAAATTATCTCCATCTTCTTCCATTGACAGGGTAAACAAGAGCAGGGCCGCAGTTCCTCCGTATCTTTTGTAAAAGCGCATGATAAACCTGTAAATGAGTGCAAACGAATCACTTCCAAGCAACAGCGCTTCTCCGTTATCATTCCTCTCCTCCACTATCCTGATTATACGTTCAAGCTTTTCTTCCGGATCGGATATATCTCCTTCATCAGAATCAACTTTCTGTGAATAAATATAGTATCCGTGCTTACCGTTCTTTTTTACTGTATACAATGCATCGTC
>DOVL01000081.1 GCA_003520105.1 Lachnospiraceae bacterium
GTGAGCGTTCCGTAATAGCCATCTACTACATTTATGGCAATCTCGTTCTTGATTCCCGGCGCACCCGCTATCGTAATATCTCTGTAGGTTACATTTTCGCCGCGGATCTCGATACTGCTGTAGCCTTCCTTCACAAGCGTTCCGAGATTGATCCTGCCGGATCTTCCGGAATTGTAAATGCTCTTCGTATTCTTATTTTCAAAATCCTGATGATTCCGAACTATCTCACTCTTTATACCTTCATCGATTTCAGGAATGATCTCGGCATTCGGACGAGCCGTGTAATATCCCTGAATAAGATCAACGCCAAGGTTCATGACCATGGCAAGTTCCTCCGAGGTCTCAACGCCCTCCGCAAGCGCTTTGATATCACCATCATGGCAGAACTTTACGATCTCGCGCACAAAATGCTGTTTATTCATATCGTTCTGAATATTGGTTATAAGCGCCCTGTCGATCTTGACATATTCAGGCATATATCTGAGAAGGTTGGAAATATTCGAATATCCGGTACCATAGTCATCTACAGCAATCTTAACCCCGTTGTCGCGAGTAAAATGCTTAAACCTCTTGAAGTCTTCATCCTCCATCTCGGCAGACTCCGTGATCTCCACAACAACTCTGTCAGAATTCTTCGAGATTCCCTTAACGATTTTCTCCCTGTCACTGTCCTCCAGACTGATTCCCGGAATACTGTTAATGAAAACCTTCTTGCCCTCAAAGAGTTTTTCATTTTCTTCGATAATTCCAAGTACATTTATGAAAGTGCTCTTCTCTATATCTCCGAGTCTTCCGAGCGACTCGGCATATTTAAGTATCTTAAGCGGCGAAAGCTTCGGGATGCCCGATCTCATAAGTGCCTCATAAGCAAATATGGTTCCGCCCTTTGCTTCAACAATCGGCTGGAAAACGTAGGTCAGACTATTCTCGATAAGTATCCTTTCAACAGTCTCCATCTCGTTTCTTTCTTCCTCAGTGACCGCCGCCATATTTGGTGTATCAACACGACTGACAAAACGTTTTTCAAAGGTGTTCGTATTGGTCACAAAGGTCTTCAGCCTCATCAGCTCAATATTTCTCTTAACTGCCTCCAGACCACGTGCAACAGCCGTGATCCAAAGCCTGTACTCACTGTCATAGCTTCGCGGAACATCGCCGTAGCTTACAACCGCATAGCCGTGAGTCGAATCCTCGAAGAAGATTGGTGTGAAAATATATCCCTTTGGCTGAGCATGTTGTTCATACAATTCACTAAGCATGAGGTCGGTCTTAACAAACTCCGTCACGCTTATTGAATTATCATTATCCTTATCGGCATGGTAGCTTATTGCATGAAGAACTCTGTCGGAATATCCGAAAGTATTGTTATTCTCATTCATGAACAGGTGGAAGCCATCCACCTCACCAAGCTGGAATATGTATGAATAAACCACCTCAAAGAAGCCCTTAAGTGAGTTTTCCTTCAGCATATCTTCCTGAATGAGATTGTGTATCGAAAGGAAGCCGTCCGTTGAATCAGAGGTCTCCCATGTATCTCTGAGTGTAGTTGTATAATTTGATTTATCATGCTCGCAGCCGCAGCTCGAACCGATGAAAAGCTTAGTCGGAGTCTTCTTATCCGGCATATCCTCTCCCCTGAGCATGGCAAGAACACATTCAACAGAATATCTGCCATAATATTCGGAAGGTATGTAGGTTGATGTCAGAGGCTTCGGACTGGTCTGTCCCTCCTCAGAGGTACCATAACCGGTAACCGCAATCTCCTCAGGCACCTTGATGCCCCTCTTCTCAAATGCATTTATCAGACCGATTGCCATACAGTCATTGGCGCAGGCAACCGCGTCAGGCATCTTACGTCCCTGACTGAGCAGCGCATCCGCACAACCGTCACCACTGGTGTACCAGAAATCACCGTAGAATATACGGTCATCTCTTACTTGAAGGTCATGTGCCTCCATGCAGTCTATATATGCCTCCAGACGTCTCTGAGAATGGCGATGCCACTTCTTACCGGTCAGAAATGCGATGTCTCTCATACCATGAATCTCGATGAGATGCGATACTATGCTGTAGACCAGCTGATATCCGTCTGTCCAGAAGCTTTTGAAATATTTGGAATCCCTGTCAACACAGATTACAGGCCCGCTGAATTTCTTAGAAATATCTTCTTCGAGCCTGTCAATAAGACCCGGAACCTGAATCGTATCAGACATGATGATCACAGCATCGAACATGTCATAGTTGATAAGGTTAAATATCTCCGAATCTCCCTTATCTCTCTCCGGCGTATTCTGATACTTGATATACATCGAAAAAACACAGACATCGTAGCCTGCACTGAACGCCTGCTTCATAGCTCCGGTTATGAATTTTTCCTGATGATCTTCGTCGCCCTGACCAAGCAGGACAGCGATTCTGCCCTTTACCATATAGTCTTACTCTTCTTCCCCGATAGTAATAAATGTTATCACCCACATAGCCCATAAAATGATAACATTTCCGAATGATTATCGATTCACACAATAACACAAGATTATTATATCACCAATGCATCTTATCGGCAAATAAAAATAACGTAAAACAGCGGATTTACCACATATTTTATTGTTTACAATATGCGCTGATTGGCTTAAAATTATAATGTTAGGTTCATAGTAGCAGGGACACTCAGATATCCACTGCGAAGCTTACGAAAAACAAGGATTAGGGAAGGATAAAAATATGAACACTCTGTCTTTTTTATATACCACAAAACCCGGGAGACTTCTCTTAAAGCCTCTCACTTCAAGGACGGTTTCAAAGCTTACGGGAAGATTTCTCGATTCAAAGCTTTCAAGATTTCTCGTACCGGGTTTTATCACAAATAATGATCTGAACACAGCCGAGTTTGAGAAGACTGATTTTTCAAGCTTCAATGACTGCTTCAGCAGAAGGCTTAAGGACGGTTCAAGAATAATAGATAAGGATAAGGATGCCATGATAGCTCCATGCGACGGACTGCTTACCGTGGTTCCGATAACCGGCGATACAGTATTTCCTGTTAAGCAGAGTGAATACAGCATCAACTCTCTCCTCCGCGACAGAAGACTTGCAAAGCGTTACGAGAACGGCTACGCACTTGTTTACAGACTCTGTGTCAGCCACTATCACCGCTACTGCTATGTTGAAGACGGAAGAAAGAGCCGCAACCGTTTCATCAGAGGTGTGCTCCACACCGTAAGACCTGTTGCTCTCGAGAACAGACCGGTTTTCATAGAAAACTGCAGAGAATATACATGCATCAAGACTCCTTCATTCGGTATCCTTACCCAGATGGAAGTCGGAGCAATGCTTGTCGGCAAGATCAATAACTTCCAGAGCGGCAAGGCTTTCGTAAGACGTGGCGAAGAAAAGGGAACCTTCCTCTACGGTGGTTCAACGATAATCGTTCTTGTCGAGCCGGACAAGCTCACAGTAGACGATCATATCCTTGAGGCTTCCAAATACGGCAGGGAATATCCTGTTCTGTACGGACAGAGGATCGGGCAGAGAAGTAATTAGTATTTATATTTGAGAACGGGGGAATGACATGCACTACAATGCATTTATCTCATATAAACATGCAGAAAACGATATCAGAGTTGCCAAGGCTGTCCAACACAGCCTTGAGCATTTTCATATTCCGAGAAAGCTGCAGAAAAAATACGGTATGAAGCGTATTCAGAGAGTATTCCGTGATAAGGATGAGCTGTCGATAACCAGCGATCTGTCTGATGAAATATCCGCTGCTCTGTATGATGCGGACTTTCTGATCGTTATCTGCTCTCCTGCTTCAAAGCAGTCTGTATGGGTTCAGCGAGAGATCAATTTCTTCCTAAGAAACCACACAAAGAGTCAGATACTGACCGTCATAGCCGAGGGAGAGCCTCAGGAGGTAGTTCCTGAAATACTCCTTCACGGTGAACGTACCGTATTAAACGACATGGGCCAGCCAACAGTCATTAATGTTGCTCTCGAGCCGCTTTCCTGTGATTACCGCATGAAACTTAAGCAGGCAGAGAAGGAAGAGCTTCCGCGACTTGCTTCTGCGATCATCGGCTGTTCCTATGACGAGCTGATGAACAGACGCCGTCAGTACAAGATGAGAAGGACGACAGCCATATTTGCAGGTGTACTTGCGATTGCGGTCGGTTTTGGCGTGTTCTTTTATATCAGTGAAAGAGAGATACATAAAAACTATCTTGATTCCCTAAGGAATCAGTCCAGATATCTTGCAAATGAATCGCAGCGAATGCTCGACAAGGAACAGCGCATCCTCGCACTTCAGCTGGCTCTCGCGGCACTGCCCGACAAGGGAAGCGAGCGACCGGTAACCGCTGAAGCTGTACGTGCTCTCACCGACGCCTCACTTGCATATGTGTCCATTACAGGAAATAATATTGAAGCAGTTTGGAATTACAGACTTCCGAACGATATCGTCGACTTTCAGATTTCTCCGGAAGGAAAAACCCTGGCTGCCAGAGATACAGGAAATACCTTCGTTATCTGGGATACAACATCTCATAACCAACTTGTCGAAATCTCTGATCCGATGACCGATATTAATGGAATGATCTATTATGATGAAAACACCATTCTGGTCTGGGGCAGGGAGAAGCTTACCGCTCTCGATCCAAAAACAGGTGAAACAAGATGGACCTATAAAGCGGATAAGGAAAACTTTTCCACTGATGAAGCTGAACTTACTTCCGACGGCTGCGTGATGTTTATTATGAACCAGAATGTTCTTATGAAGATTGACGGCAGGAACGGTGAGGTCAAGGGACTTTACGATCTGGAAACAGCGATTAATGACACAGCTGTCACTCCTCTCGCATATAAAATGTCACCTGACTGCACCAGAATTGCGTTCAAAGCTTACTACAACGGATCCAACAATGTTGCCGGAATATATGAGATTGCAACAGGGAAAATATGGTACAGCGGACAGTACGAGGGCAGGATCAGAAACATTGAATGGGCTGATGATAACCGCGTCATGGTAGCTTGTTCGGGTAGTTCTTATGGCACAAGCATGTCTGTTTCCGGTGTCACTCTACTGAACAAGGATCTCACTGTTATTGAATGTCTCGATGCCAAGACACTGACTAAGAAGTGGAGTCACGAGCTTTACAGTACAGAGGTTATTCTCGGAAGTGATTTTATGCCAATCCTTCAGGATAATCAGGTGGCATATTTCTGTGGAAATACATCTGAGATTCTTGATCTTGATACTGGTCTTCCGTACTACAGTTATGACGCAAACTCATCAATAATTGATATGAGCGACCGTGACGGAGACGGATGGCCAATCTATATAACTACCGACGGTCAGCTTGTAAGCCCTTATCCTTCGATAGGCGAGCATGCGCTTTCAGTGCTTAATGAATTCACAGATAACCTTGATAAGGTTCAAATAAACAACGGCGTATATGTTCATCAGGATTTTTCAAGCGATATCATCTATTATGGTCTCCATGTCGGAGATGATGAGTGGAAGGAAATCGATGAGAATCTGAAAATATCAGAGCTTCTCAACAACTT
>DOVL01000216.1 GCA_003520105.1 Lachnospiraceae bacterium
TCGAAATATTCCTCTGAGCGGGCGTTTGCATCCACAACGGTTCTTTTGGATGAGAGGATACGAAGTTTCCGGACATGCAAAGAGCCGCCTCGCGGCGGCTCCATGTATGAAAAAATGTGGGGGAAGGTATAGATTCCTCAATTGGAACATCTTTATAGTACGATAAATGTATGTACACTTTACGTTAATTCTGTGACCAAATTGTGAAATCTCCTTATGAAATTATTAAGACGCATCCAAATAATCACATAATCGTGGAAGTTCGAATAACTCCGCATCATTCACGCATCACCCGGCATCCTCCTCAATTATCTCAGATACCGATAAACGTATATTTCCTCCCCTGCGTCCTTCACATCCTCCGTGAAGCTGTATCTGGTCGTTCTGACCTCGTCGCCCTTCACGGGATCGTAGTAACGTATATAATTTGCATTGTAACTAATAACGAGAACATATCTTCCGTCCGGCATCTTCGCGGTGAAAGGTATGCCGTCGCTCAGGAAGTTAATCGCGGCGTCAACCGTTGCGCCTGAGATGTTCAGTCCCTCGATCGCATCCGTATGCTCTGCGATGGTTTCGACGTAGCCCGTCTTCGTCGCAGCCGGATTGTCAAATCCGCCCGTATCTATTCCGGCGCACCTCATGCTCATGAAAGTGCACGCCGCCAGACTGTCCTTCGCATCCTCACAGCTGATATAGTCAAAGGTCCCTGCAACCGTGAGATACGGCGCTGTTTCCTTGGTACCGTAGATAACTTCTCCATCCGCGGATACAACGATCCCTCCGTTTTCCTGCTGGTAAACAAAAGCTCTTCCGAGGCTTGCAAAACTCTGCTTCAGTCCCTCATCCGCATAGACAAATACTCTGTCCTTCTTGCCCTCAGTCTTCTGCTCCTCGGTGATGAAGCTTGCCGCAGTCTCGCGGACCAGCACCTCGGTCAGATAACTTCTCTCGTAGAGAAGCTTCGGAAGACTGATATCCTCCTCCGGCTGAGAAACCTTATATATCAGATGGTCGTCCGTCGCCGGCTTATAGCTTCCGTTCTCACCGGTCACTCTCGTAAGCTTCAGGTCGTTTGAGGTAAGTTCAACATTGCTTATCAGGAGCCCGTCCTTCTTATATTCTCTGGTCACCTCGCCCTTGCTGTTGACGATGTATATTTCCGAAAACATGAAGACCGTCTGGTCATCACTTCCGGTCACGATATCGGTCGGCTTCGCCGCGCCGTAGATCAGAACATCATCCTTGAAGCCTATTATACTGAGCTTTCTTCCGCTGTGCGAGAGGTGATATTCTCCGAGATCCTTCATGTTCATGAGCGTCAGTTCATCGGCTCCGCCCGCATCCGAAACATTTGGAAATGCAACACACTCCCCGTTCTCCGATGCATATATCATATCCTCCGGCAGCCTCTCCGAAAGCCTTGTCGCATCACCGGTCGTTATATTATAAACCTGCAGAGAACCGTCGATTATGGTATACAGTTCCATCTTCTCCGGATCGTACCAGGTGAAGCGATCCGCACCCAGTCTGAGTGCCTCGTAGGACTCCGGCGTTTCAAGGAAGAAGAGAAGTGACAGCTCAGTCTTCTTCAGATTATATTTATACAGAGAGATTCCGTTACGTCCTTCCAGCCTGTCGTAATTCTGTCTTCCGACCACTGTAAAATACGTTGTACCTTCATCATCCACCGAGATCACGCGCGGACTTCCCGGATTAAAATAGCAGTAATCCGATTCTCTGTTTCTGCTGCCGCTGCCGTAAAGTCTCGCAGCAGTTCCTTCCTTACGGTCATAGATCCAGACCTCGCCGGCCTCGGTGAAAGCTCCCATCTCCGTATTCGGAGACCATTTATAACTGCTCTTATCCGCTCTCAGCTCATGTTCGGCCTTCTCGCCGAGCGGTATATTTTCAGACGAAAATATCTCATCGACATATCTCACACTATTCATAAGTGAAACCGAATCGGTGCTGTTGTCGTAGCTGAGGTAGAGGTAATCCGCGATGCCGTATTCGATAACATTTCCGGTGTCGTTCGATTCAACTATGTATTTCAGTTCAACCAGCGCCGTGCTTTCCGACACTTCCTTAACTCTCGGAATGATCGTTGTAACAAGGATCGGATTGATACTGCCCCAGAACTTCTTCATGTCAAGGGATTCATCCTTCTTGTCTTCATCATCTTCGTCATCATTCGCAAACTGATCATCGTACTCTCCGCCGATCTTACTTGTGGACGGAAAAACCTTCTCGTTATATTCCGCTGAATAATCCAGCATCTTCGAGAGGAAATCTCTTTCAAGAACTACTACTCTTGTATAGTATCTGACGGTCTGGCCATTATCGGAGAGCAGCACCGCAAAGCTGTATTCGGTGCCCTTCTGCATATCCATTCTGAGGTCTACGCTGTATATGCCGCTGCCCCTGACTTCACTGCCTGTATTTATTCCCGAAACCTTGATGAAGCCGTTCACCTTCTCGGCATTGACCGTTCCGACACGCTGCATCTCGCCGTTCTCGATCAGCTTCTCGCCCGAGATATCCCTGAGCTCGTATTTGACAGTGCCTGTGTAGGAGCTGTCGACCATGGCGGAAATATTTTTTCCGTTCACGAGCGGAACTATACTCATTCGATCGAGCGAGGTATCCATCTTGGTCTTGTAACCATCCAGCTGGTTGATTATCCTTCCGTCCTTGTATATACATACTTCAGGAAGCTGCGGAACGCCGACTTCTCTCGGGACCTTGTCCGCATTCATATTGCTCATTCTGTCGGTCACAAATGCAGCCAGCAGAAAAAGTGCTGCAAAAAGCAGCACTCTGAATGCTATACCAAGTATTTTCTCAACCAGCTTCAAATATCCACCTCAGATAACATGACTCAGCCACCGGCTACATCTGCGCCGATGGCTGAGTATTATTTTACTACCAAATTATGATGATCTTCTATATAGTAAATCATCAGTCTCCGAAACAGATTCCGAGATCCTTAGCGCTCTTAACAAGCTGATCCTCTGGATCTATAGTCTTAAGCTTTCCTGCTGATTCCTCAAGCGGAATAGCTTCAATACTGTTATTTCTTATAACGACAAGCTTTCCGAAATCCTTATCTCTGATAAGCTCGGCAGCCTTGACACCGAGTCTTGAAGAAAGCACCTTGTCGAATGCATCCGGCGAACCACCTCTCTGTGTGTGTCCCGGAATAGCAACTCTTACGTCAGAATCGAACTTCTCACGGATCTTATCAGCGAGCTCATATGCAACCGATGGATAGGTTCTGCTTGCGAGAACAGCCTTTCTCTCCTTCTTTGGAAGCTTCGCAACGTCTTTCGTGATAGCGCCTTCTGCAACGGCGATCATGATAGCCTTCTTGCCTTCCTTCTGGTTCTTCTCGATACACTTGTAAACCTTCTTGATGTCATAAGGTATCTCCGGAAGAAGGATAGCGTCAACACCACCTGCGATACCGGCATAGAGTGTGATCCAGCCAACCTTGTGACCCATAACCTCTATAACGAAAATACGGCTGTGTGACTCAGCTGTCGTATAAATGTTGTCAATATAGCTTGTAGCAACATCGATGGCACTCTGGAAGCCAAATGTAACATCGGTTCCCCAGATATCGTTATCGATAGTCTTCGGAAGTCCTACAACGTTAAGTCCCTCGCTTGCAAGTCTGTTTGCTGTCTTCTGCGAACCGTTTCCGCCGAGAACAACGAGTGCATCAAGCTTCAGCTTCTTGTAAGTCTCCTTCATAGCCTTAACCTTGTCGATTCCTTCAGCTGTCGGAATATCGATCTCCTTGAAAGGCATTCTGCTTGTGCCGAGGATGGTTCCGCCCTTGTTGAGAATACCGGTGAAATCATTGTATTTCATCTTTCTGTAATTGCCGTAAACCATTCCCTTATAGCCGTCGATAAAGCCATAAACCTCAAATTCATCATTAATGAGAGTCTTGATTCCCCTTACTACACCTCTCATGGTTGCATTCAGCGCCTGGCAGTCGCCACCGCTGGTAAGCATTCCTATACGTAACATATCACTACCTCCCTCTTGTAAATATATTTTGCCTTTTAAATACTGATAATGATTTTTATGCCACCATTGCTCGTCCTATTACCGACTGATCTCACCAATAATGACACATTCTATGATCAATCTCATA
>DOVL01000207.1:0-2703 GCA_003520105.1 Lachnospiraceae bacterium
GTGAACGGATAAAGTGCACCCATTATCATTGCTCCGAATGCGTTCTTAACGAGAACCTTCGCACCATCGAGAACCCAGTTCTCAAGCTGTGCAAATATAGGTCCGATAACTATAAAGGTTATAAGTGCTGTTAAAAATACAGTTACAAGCGGTACTATAAAGAGATCAAGCATCTCAGGTGTATGCTTGTGCAGCCACTTTTCAAGCTTGCACATAAGCCATACTGCTATGATGACAGGAATAACGTGTCCCTGATAACCATGCCGTGAGATGGAACCCAGTGTATATCCGCCGATCTTCAGATTACCGAACAGATTCCACGTTGGTATCTTACCGGTCGTGATGCCGAAGAAGCTGTTTATTGCCTCCTCACTTCCGACACTCCAGCCGTTAAGAAGATTGCCGTGGATCATAAGAAGACCTATAACGGCACCGAGGAACTGATTGCCTCCAAATACTCTCGCCGCACTTACCGCTACGATAACCGGCAGGAATGCAAATGCTGTATTTGCAACCATATCGAGGAAGCTGTACCAGTCAGATCCTTCGAAGGAAGGAATAAACTTTCCGAGCGCCTCAACAAGTCCCATCATAAGACCTGAAGCAACGATAGCCGGAAGGATAGGTACAAATACATCACCTATTGATTTGAGTGCTCTCTTCCAGGCCGGCTGCTGTGCAGCAGCTGCCGCCTTAACATCATCCTTTGTTGCTGCCGACATTCCTGTTACTGCAAGGAATTCGTCATACACCTTATTTACTGTTCCTGTTCCTATGATGAGCTGGAGCTGTCCGTTGTTCTCGAACATTCCCTTAACACCATCAACATTTTCCAGCGCAGACTTTTTGATCTTACCGTTATCTTTGATAACAAGTCTGAGTCTTGTTGCACAGTGAGCTGCCTGGGCAACATTTTCTCTGCCGCCTATGTTGGCAACTATCTCTTCAGCACATTTTCTATAATCCAGTGCCATCCTTTCGCCTCCCTTTTTGTATTTTTTATGAAATCGTTTTCATTACGGTTACATTATAGGGTAATAATATTTTTTTTGCAACAAATAAATTTATTAATTTTTCACATCAGTCCCAGTTCTTCAAAGGCTTTCATAAGTCCGTCTTCCTCAACGGAAGGACAGATCATGTCGGAAATCGCTTTAAGTGCCTCTGCACCGTTCTCCATACAGACGCTGTAACCGACTGTTTCTATCATCTCGAGATCATTCATACTGTCGCCGAAGCCATATGTATCCTCTATCGGAACATTGTAATACTCAGCAATCTTCCTGACTCCGAGGCCCTTATCAAACTTCCTGTTTACAAGCTCTCCGTTCAGGCAGTTATGTGCCTTGACCTCCTGCATGACAAACCTGAAATCCTTCTCCAGGAGACTCTTCGCCTTATCAAGCTGATCCATTGAAGTACACATCACAACAACCTTATATATCGGGCTGCCGTCATATTCATGCATAGGCTTGATGCCGAGATTTTCGGAAAGTGCCTTCCTCCATCTCTCGATCTCGCTATTTCCTTCGCCTTGATGAGAAAGGAACTCACCCATATTTTCGTCACCCCAGGAACCACCGGTTGCTTCTATTGTACAGAAGACTCCGCTTTCATGAAGCGCCGTCAGTGCAATATCCCTCTGCTCATTCGTCATCGGACAATCAAAGAGCACCTCATCTCCGGCTGTAACGTAGCCTCCGCCGCTGCCGACTATTCCGTCAAAGCCGTAAACCAGAAGGGGCTTCAGCATATCGAGATTTCTTCCCGTGCAGAGGAAGACTTTGTTTCCCTTCTCCTGAGCTTTCTTCACAGCCTTTACTGCACTGTCCGGAGGAATATTTTCCCCGGGTCTCGTAAGAGTGCCATCAATATCAACAAAAATAAGCTTCATACGCTATACCGACCCCCTTTCAATTATCTTATAACCGAGCTTGATCTGATTGATATGACTAACCCTGCCCGGATCATTGATCATATCAAGCAGAAGATTACCCGCAACCGTTCCGCAGTCATTGTAGTAGAGACCGACTGTTGTAAGCTGAGGCTCCGATATCATGTCGGCCCAGCTGTCTCCGACGCCTGTTACGCTGACATCCTCCGGTATCCTTCTTCCGCTTTCCTTAACCGCTCTCATGACACCATGTGCTATATGGTCGGACGCGCAGATGATACCGTCCAGATCAGGATGCTTTTCGATCAGTCTCTTTCCTGCATAATATCCGCTTTCAGCATTGAAGCCGGACGTCTCAGACGGAATGTTCTTTGCATCCCTTCCCATATCGATAAAAGCCTTCTCAACGCCCTTTTTTCTGGACTTTCCCGCAGCAGTGTCAGCCTCATCGACTCCTACATAGGCAATCTTATTTCTCTTCGCAAGAACCAATTTTGCAACGTCACGCATGGCATTTTCATCATCATGATAAACGCACGGAATACCCTTAAAATTCTGTCCTGTCACAACTATCGGAATGCCGCAGTCCTCGATCGTCTCCCTGAGATAAGGTGTCAAAACCGTACCCATAAGAACGATGCCGTCCATACCGCCTCGTTTCATCGTTTCAATATACTGCGCCTCTCTGTCATTTTCTCCATAAGTACAACCCAGTATCAATATATAATCACGTGCTTCCAATACAGATGCCAGTCCTGTGAGTACTCTTGACATTGAATGCGATCTTATATCAGGAATGATAACGCCGA
>DOVL01000207.1:2827-9721 GCA_003520105.1 Lachnospiraceae bacterium
ACTTTCTTGATCTTCTTTCTCTTTTCTTCACTAAGTGACCCACCATTAAAATATCTGCTTACCGCTGCCGTAGATACTCCGGCCTCCAAAGCTATCTCTTTGATAGTCATCTTCTCACACCCTTCTTACTTAAATCTTGTTATCAACCAACGAAAATCCTTAGCCGGGATACCGACTGCCTTAGCAACAACCTTTTCTCCCGTAAGCATATTTTCATATTCTTCTTCCTCATTTATCCAGGCTGTCTCATCATAGTCACTGAAGTTAAACAGTGCGATCAGCTTCTCTCCTCTGTAATAACGACCGATACCGAGTATATGATCGTTATAGGTTTCAACTATCCATGTATCCGCCTCATTTTCAAATACTCTGTTAGATGCACGCAGACCTGCAAGTTTTCCTATGGCATCGAAGATTCTCTCTTCTCTGGTGCCTTCTTCCTTCCTTCTCGCAACGCTGTCCCAGTCGAGATTTCCTCTGTGAAGATACCTGCTGTCATCCCATTTATGCGGATCATCATGGTAAGTATAATCATTTCTCTGACCTATCTCATCACCGCTGTAGAGTACCGGAATACCGCTCTGGGTGAAGAGAAATGCATGCAGCATGATATCAAGAGTTATGGCTCTGTCCAGCTTATCATTTCTCCCCTCATATTCCGCAGCTTCTATTCCGCAGAGTGAAGCGGTCGTACCGCAGAGACGTGCATCACCGAGTCTCGGATCGTCATTATAAAGCTCACCTCTGGCGTCGGTTCCCGGCCACGCGCCCTTAAGATAATCATTCAGATATTTCTTATGAGCAACCTCTTCTACTCCGAACTGCTCAAGATATTTATAATCAAGGCCCCATCCTATATCATCGTGGCACCTCAGATAATTCAGAAATACATACTGCTTAGGAAGTGCAAATACAGTTCCGAGCTGGTGCTTCAGAAGTCTTACATCCCTCGTTGCAACGGTATGCCAGGTGCTTGCCATGGTAGTAACGTTATAAAGCATATGGCATTCAGGCTTGTCAACGGTTCCGAAATAAGGAACAACCTTTGACGGTTCCATAACCACTTCACCCAGAAGCAGAGTACCCGGACAAACGATCTCGGCAGCTATCCTCATGATCCTGACAAGAGTATGAACCTCCGGAAGATTCCTGCAATCGGTACCGAGTGTTTTCCAGATATAAGGAACCGCATCAAGTCTGATGATATCAACTCCCTGATTGCAGAGATAAAGCATATTTGCCGTCATATCATTGAAGACCACCGGATTTCTGTAATTCAGATCCCACTGATACGGATAGAAGGAAGTCATAACGACCTTGCCGGCCTCGCCACACCAGGTAAAATTGCCCGGAGCAGTGGTTGGGAAAACCTGCGGAACCGTCTTCTCATATTCATTCGGGATATCCCAGTTATCGTAGAAGAAATATCTGTCCTGATACTCCTTCTCTCCTCTTTTGGCGCGTACCGCCCATTCATGATCCTCACTTGTATGATTCATGACGAAATCAAGACATACGCTGATTCCTCTGCTATGACAATCATCCGCCAGCGCCGCAAGATCCTTCATGGTTCCGAGTTCCGGCTGAACATTTCTGAAATCCGAAACCGCATAACCACCGTCGCTTCTTCCCACAGGACTGCAGAGAAGAGGCATAAGGTGCAGATAATTAACCTTACATTCTTCCAAATAATCAAGATGCTTTTTCACACCCTTCAGATCACCCGCAAAAGCATTGGTATACATCAGCATACCCAGCATCTCATTTCCTGCAAACCAGTCGTGAACAACCTCTCTGCCTGCATCCCACATCTTCAGCTTCTTGCTTCTCGCCTTATAATACTCATAAAGCATACTGCAGAAGTATTCAAAGGCCTGCATATCATTGTTGTAAAGCTCAGCATATAACCACTTCAGCTCGTCATAGTATTTTCCTATTCTCTCACTGAAGGTCTTGTCCCATTTTCTCTTTTCCATAGTACCTCCTGTGTGTAATCATCTTCTACTGTTTATGTGTTTTTTCTTCGCCGTACCGTACGGTCAGCTCTTTCCGCTGTTTCTGTTCTGTACATTCAGCCTTAACTCAGTTTCTGTTCTGTACATTCTGCTTTAACTCTGCTTCCGTATTGCTTGATTTACATCCACTTTGTAAATATAATGTAATCGTTTTCACTGTTCCTGAACAATAATCCCACGCACATCTTTTTATGAATCTACGTGGGATTATCTTCAGCCATGTATTATTGTATCATAGAAAATTATGAAAATAAATAGGATTTCAAATTATTTTTTCAATATGATCTTGAAATTATTTTGCCTTGCTGTTTCCGTTGGTCTTGTTTGCAGTCTTATTTTCAACTGAAACATATTCTGGTTCCGGAGTGCAAGAGCCTCCTTCTCAGCAGAAGTATAAACCTCATAGTCCGGATCATTCGGTCTAGGCGGCTTCGCCCTTACCTCCTTCTGTCCGAACGGAATCAGCATATCCTGAAGCTGTTTCTGGCTCAGTATGTAATTTGTAAACTGATCCTGATCACTTGTTGTGTCAAAATGCTGTAAGGGCATGTTATTTCTTCTCCCTTCATTTTCACATCATCTGTGTTTTCCATATCATTGCCGGTGTTCAAAAATACACATTCATCATATCTTTGCCGGTCTTATATTTTTAAGATCCTTCTCCTTGGCTCCGGAATCTCTCTTCATTCTTTCGAGTTCGGCCCTCTGGGCTCTCTCCGGTCCGTAGTTCTTCAGATCAACATGATCTTTATGGTTTGCCGCTTCGGCTCCACGAACTTTATTTATCCTGGCAACCACTTCCTCAACACGTCCACGCATCTCAGGAAGGTACTTATGGATCACGGCAAGAACATCAAGTGCATTGTCAAATCTCTCCTTGCCGTCATTCGTAGATCTTACGCTCTTCTTGCCCTTCATATAGGTCTCTGTGGCCTGAAAGAGATTGACTCCGTTTTCTATCAACTCGTCCTTACCTTCCGGAGTCTTCAGATAATACGATTCGAGCGATCCGATATTTTTAACGTATTTGACCATCGCCTTATATTCAGGTGAACGGTCATAGGATCTCATCATTACCTTACCAATATTATCCAGTGAATTTACGTAATTTTTCTGATTCTGATTCTCCTCCATCGGATAATAAAGTGCTTTCGATCTGTCCTTTATGGCTTTACCTATATTCTTAGGATCCGAGAGAATCTCACTGACCTTCTCAGGTGCCATCTCTCCAAGCTTTAATGACACCGTAAGCTTTTCAGCCAGATTGTGGATCATCTTTACGCTGTAGGTTCTGGTGTCCGGTGAATCCTTAACTATCGAAGCCGCCATTGCTTTGGAAAGGACTTCAACATTCTTCTCGTGATTCTGTGTGATCCTGTTTGCACCGGTATGTGCAGCTATATAAGCATCATATTTACCCTTGGCTGCCTCTCTCTCCGCATCCACTTCAACAACCTTAAATGTCTTGTTTGATGCAGCAAGCTTCTTCTCAATCGATACGAAGCTTACAGGCTGAGTCTTGTCAGAGAATCCCGGACCGGCAGGCTTTGTTGATACTATCTTCTTGTTAAATCCCTTAAAGGTGCTCTCAAAGTTCTTCCTGTACATCTTTGTTGAGAGCGGATCTCCATAGTCCTGAATCCATTTCTTATATTTATAGTTTCCTCTGGTATCAAGGGCTATGACACCCCTCTTCCACGCAACCTGATCCTTATCGGTGAGCGTTCCGAGTACCATCTTTGTACCCTGATTCTTCCAGGCTTCCTTGATTTTTGATTCAAGAGCACTCTGTGCATAACCCAGGTTCTTTTTCCCATCTTTCATTAAATTGTCCAGACATTCGGAAACCGTACATTTCTTATCGCTTTTAAATGTATCCAGAAGACTTATTCTTTCTTCCTTATCAGTGATCTGCATGTAATCCATGAACGCTTCAATATTGTCATTCATGTGTTTTTTTATCTCGCTGTTAATATATTTTCCAATATGAACACGCGAATGAAACTCACCGTCGTCAATAGCCGGCTTATCACTATGAAATACGTTTTCTATGTCTTCTCCGGTCATCATAGCCTGATTAGCGAAAGTACTTTCTTTTACAAATGCTTTCTGGAGGATATAGTTAGTCTTATAGTCAAGATCCCTTGCTGTATTGCCCTCTTTAGGAAGACTGTTTCTGACATCATCATATTGACGGCCGAGTTCGACGTAAGGCTTAACCGTTACCTTGCCAAGCATCTCCATGAATCTTCTGCAGCCTTCGACAGACATGTGCTTCTTATCATTCTTTGAGAAGAACTCGTATCTGATATCCTCCATCAGATTATAATGAGCCTTATGATTCAGACGTGTCTGTTCATAAGACATAATACTCGTGGTGCTGACAGTTTTATATGCATCCTCAAATACTCTCGGATACATACCAAGATTCACTCTCTCCTTCTCGGTCAGAAGATTAATACTTTCTCCTATCAGATGGTTTCTGCTTGCAAGATTAGCATAGATAAAAAACTTATCCTCTATCGTAGGCTGTGAATCAAAAGCGGTAAGCAGCTGATCCTCTGTTTCAAGCTCCTTATAATCCGAATAATCGATTATAACATCCCTCATATTCTTCTCACGCTTTGCCTTAAGGGCTTTTCCGTGCTCTTCAAGCTCCTTCTTTCTCTTTTCCTGAGCATCAGCGATATTGTTAATGTCATTATTTTTAGGCTGTTCTGCTAAGCCATCAACCTTCTCATCATCGATTTCTTTCATATCCGTACACCTCCTACAATCTATCCTCATAGTTTATCAAGTTTATCATCATAATAAATTACGACTGATAACAAATCCGCAACAAAGCACGGTTTGTCATTTTTTTCTTGTAAATTAAACACTTTATGCTATAATCACATGATGCATCTCAAAAATAAAGCACATAGAAATGTGCAGCAATTACGCGTTTCATCCGGAAAGCATCCGAAACAGGTACAAATATGAAAGACATGACAAAAGGCAGTCCGGCCAGGCTGATCATAATGTTCACGATTCCCCTGATCTGCGGCTGCATATTTCAACAATTATATAACCTCGGCGACAGCAAGATCGTCAGCATGTATCTGGATCAATACGCCTTTGCGGCGGTCGGAATGACTGCAACCGTTTCAAATGTCCTTATCGGACTCACAAACGGCTTTACCCAGGGTTTCGGAATCCTTGTTTCAAACAGTTTCGGTGCAAAGGAAGAGGCGCGTCTCAGGCGCTGCGTGGCAGGAAGTATCTTCCTGACCTTCCTTCTGATAATCGTGCTGACTGTCGGCGGTTTCCTTACGATCCGCCCGATACTAAAGCTGCTGGACACTCCTGATGAAGTCATGGGCTACGCACTTCGCTACGTCCGGATTATCATCGGAGGTATCGCCTTCACCGCAATCTACAACCTCTGCGCAAACCTGCTGAGAGCGCTTGGCGACAGCCGCACACCACTGTATTTCCTTATATTATCCGTGGTTCTGAATCTGATCACAGATTATCTCTTCGTAGGAGTTTTCAAGATGGGCATTGAGGGTGCTGCTTATGCAACCGTACTTTCACAGATAGTCTGCTGTGTACTTTGTATCATTTATATTCTCGCCAAATACCGTTACATCCTCCCACATCGTGAGGACTGGGCGGCAATGAAGAGCGAACTCTCTAACCTGTTTGCGACCGGTCTCTCGATGGGCCTGATGGGATGTATCGTAAATATAGGTACTGTTATCCTTCAGCTTGGTATCAACAGTCTCGGTTCGGATATCATGGCCGCGCACGTTGCGGGCAGAAGAATATTTGACCTCACCTGCATACTTATCTACACCTTCGGTATCACGATGACTACCTACGTAGGACAAAATACAGGTGCCGGAAGGCTCGACCGTGTACGTCAGGGCGTACGGTCCGCAAATATTATTGTTACTGTTATTTCAGCTTCACTGCTGCTGATCACATTTCTAATCTCGCGTCCGATCATCTCATGGCTGGCGAGTACCGAAAATAAAACTATTGTTGACAACGGCGTTATGTACTGCCGCCTCGGCGTATGCTTCTATTTCTCACTGGGGCCGCTTTTCGTACTTCGCTGCACATTGCAGGGCCTCGGCCACAAGGTTGCACCGCTCTTTTCATCTATACTTGAGCTTACCGTGAAGATCCTTTCCGTACTCTTCCTCGTACCGGCACTTGGCTATCTCGGAGTTGCACTTACTGAACCGATCAGCTGGGTCTTCATGACAATCATGCTCGCAGCGATGTATTTCTATTACATGCCGCGAGATGAGAAGTTGTACTCGAAAGAAAATTCTAAAGAGAATTAAACCTTATTCTTATATCACGCATAAATAGTGATACATTAATGAAAGTATGTGCGAAGGTGTAGGCTCAATGAAAAAATCAAATAAGAATCGTGGATTTACACTTGTCGAGTTAATTGTTGTACTTGTCATATTGGCTATACTCGCAGCTATCTTAACTCCTGCGTTGCTCGGCTATATCGATCGGGCAAAAGAAAAGAAAGATGTATTAAATGCAAAAAACTGTATGACAGCTACTCAAGACTATATAAAGACCTCAATACCAAAAAACCGGTATTGAGGTCTTTTATTATGTATATCTTTTATTAAACAAAAAGCTCAATCCTGTTAAAACGATTGAGCTTTATTTTATATGCCGGCGACCGGGATCGAACCGGTACGGGTATCGCTACCCACGGGATTTTAAGTCCCGGGCGTCTGCCAGTTCCGCCACGCCGGCGTATTTACTTAAAAAATAAGTCACTGCATAATCAACAGTGAACTTAGAAAAGCGACCCAGAACGGACTTGAACCGTCGACCTCCGCCGTGACAGGGCGGCGCTCTAACC
>DOVL01000301.1 GCA_003520105.1 Lachnospiraceae bacterium
AGCCGCATTTCCTGTATAACACGCTTTCGACCATTCAGGCGCTCTGCAAGACCGATCCGGACAAGGCCTTCGATACCACGGAGAAATTCGGAACCTATCTCCGTCAGAATATCGATTCTCTCAGTAAGTCAGATCTTATTCCGATTGATAAGGAAATAGAGCATACACGCATTTACTCCGAGATCGAGACAACAAGATTCCCAAATATTCATATTGATTTTGATATCGAGGATAGTGCTTTTGATCTGCCGGCTCTGACGGTACAGCCGCTGGTGGAGAATTCCATCCGTCACGGTGTTCGTATCCGCAGGGATGGAAAGGTTAACATAAGTACAAGAAATACGGGCGAGTTCCACGAAATCCTGATAACCGATAACGGAAAGGGATTTGACGTATCGACACTTGAAAATATGAGCGGTACCCATATAGGTATCGCAAATGTGCGTGAACGTATCAGAGAGATGTGCGGCGGCGAGATGATCATTGTAAGTAATGAGGGTGAGGGAACCACCATAACCATTCGACTCCCGGTAGTTGATGCGGAATGACATTCACGGGCGGCTATAATCGTGTGATCAATGGCTGTCTGTTTATATAAAAAAATATAAGGAGAATAATGTTAAATCATGTTGGACATTTGTTGGACAGTTGTAGTTACCATAATGTCTGAAACATGAAGTAGTGTGCGAAGAGAGGTTATACTATGATTACAATTTCAGTTGATGATCAGAAAAATGTATCCGATGAGATCGTTAAGATTATGGGAGAGATCGATCCGTCGGGAAGTCACAACGCCTTCATGGATCCTAAGAAAGCCCTTTCCTTTATTAAGGATAATCAGCCGGATGTGGCATGGCTCGATATAGAAATGCCGGGTATGTCCGGTCTTGAGCTTGCCATGGAAGTTAAAAAGGCATCACCGAAGACAAATATTATATTTGTTACGGGCTACGAGAAGTTTGCCTACGATTCCTTCCAGCTTCATCCGAGTGGATTTATCCTTAAGCCGGTAACAAGAGAGGCGATGGAAAGAGAGCTTTCAAACCTGAGAAATCCGGTTAAAAGAGAGGGGAATGGCATCATCCGAGTTCAGTGCTTCGGTAATTTTGAAGTATTTGATAAGGAAGGAAAGCCGGTTACATTCAAAAGGAGTAGATCCAAGGAGCTTCTTGCTTATATGATCGATAGGCGTGGGGCTATGTGTTCGGCAGGTGAGCTCTGCGGTATACTCTTTGAAGACAGAGACGATGTTAATGCTTTAAAGAAGCAGCTCAGAGTTTTCATGTCAAGTCTTCGTGACGACCTGAAAAAGTGCAATGCAGAAAACATCCTTGTTAAGGGCTGGAATGCCTACGGCGTTGACTGCAAGCTTGTAGATTGTGATTATTTCGACTACGTCAAGGGTGACAGCTATGCTGTAAACTCCTTCCTGGGCGAATATATGCTCCAGTATTCATGGGCTGAGATGACGCTCGGAGAGCTCCTGATGAAGCCGGAGAGCTATTAAAAGAAGGGTATACGAAATGTCAACTAAACCCGATCTGCGTGCACTCAGAGTGCTTCCATATGTAACAGCCGCCATGATAGTTATAACTCATCTTGCGGCGGTTGCCCTGTGTATTCTTGCAATCAGAATGGTTGTGCACTCGGACACACAGGCATACAATTTCATAGGTATTTTTATATCATACAGTACATCGATTAAATTTATCATAGTCATTGCCATGTTCGTCTGTCTCTACAGACTTTCGGGTATAACAAAATGGTTCTTCTATTCGTGGATATGCTGCATTGTTTATATAGTTGCGAGCCTTTTCACACAGATAGTTGCATGGTTGTCTACGATCACAGGTGAAAATATAGCTGTATCATCGATTTCATTCATACTATCGCTTTTCCCGGATGCCAGTGTGCTCTTTGCGGTATATGCCCTGCTCAGAGGAGCGGAGGATATTTTCATCCATATAGACAAGATGGATGGCAGAAGGGAAGCATCCAGAGCGGGAAATCTGTGGGTTTTTGTTGAAACAGCGCTGCTCTCATCGTATTATCTGCTGTTTATTGTATGTGCACTTGGGCTTAAGTTATTCAAGTTTGGTAAGGGTGAGACTCCGGTTGTTTTGGCAGCCCCGGCATATGTTTTTACTGTCTTTCTTGGTCTTTCCATCATAGCGTATGTCTTTGCTGGGGTGAAAGTAACAGGGACAGTGCGAAGAACATGCTACGAGTACTATCTGTACAATTATAATAGCGGGGTGGGATTATGAATACAGAAGTATCAAATACCATAAACTCCTTCATTGTCGTAGTCTCCGTTATTCTTGCTATTACAATCCTTATCGTTTCGATGAGGATGAGGAACCACAGCTGGAGGATGAGCTGGTTTATTGCGTCACTCTGCGTTGCGATGGGTGGATTGAGACTTCAGTTGACACCGCTGAATATTTTCAACCACAGCGATCCCGAAGGCTATATGACGAGCTCACAGAGAGCTCTGTCCTTTTATTCGGTGGTGGCACCGCTTTTCTGCCTGTACTTTATCGAAAGTGAAGGCGAAGGAAGAGGTAAATGGGACAAGGCATTCTGGATATTCATCCAGGGAGCACTGTCAGTTCTTATAACCATACTTCTTGTAT
>DOVL01000248.1 GCA_003520105.1 Lachnospiraceae bacterium
TTAGCCTGTGATCTTGAAACCGGATTTGAGTCAAATATAGTTCCTAAAGGGATAACTGTTCGTATAAATACACCCTCCTCATCAGAGTATTGATTAAAAACATCTCGTGCCTGTCTCTTAGTGTAATTTGATAATCTCATAATTACGGCTGTTCCAATATCCTTCAGGCCCTCAATACTAAATATATCTGATTCTGAATATTTATTATGTGTAAATACTTTGTTATCTGAAATTATGAAGAACTCATCAACAAGCTTAGAACTAAAGAATATGCCTTCACCTGAATGATGCTCGGAATCGGTAGTCAGTTTCCCTTTAAACAACTCATTTACCGCATCATCTATCGAGTGAAGATTAAAGTATTTCATAATTTTATTGAAGATACCGATACCATCATCGATAATTCTAACCTCTGTACACAGATAATCTTGCTTAATGATCAAATCAAGTTCAGACGCTTCTGAGTGTTCGATAACATTATTGACCATTTCGCCAAAAACGTAATCCCAAATACCCCTTGCATTCAAACTCAGATTTTTTATGTGTTCTTCGAAACAAGATCTGTAAACATCTGCCTCTTCGTCCAATTCATCTTTAGCTCTTTCCAGATGATATCTGAATTCCTGGGCTATGATCTCATATTGATCACGTTTTAATTTCCTAATGATTCCCTTTTCAATCAGCTCATTCATATACTTATATACAGTTGCTCGATTGATCTCAAAAACCTCTGAAACAGTTTTAGTCAGAGTCGGACACCCCTCATGAATCTTATTCAGAATATATAATATGATTGATTTCTTTGTTTCTTCTTTAATCCTCATACAGATGACCTCCTCTCGTAAATAAATCATTGTTTTTATTCAATTATATACACTAATTATATTAAAAGTCAATTTTATTCGTTATATTTCGATTTTTATTTGTTTATTTCGTATAGTTATTCGTTATAAAATAAGAGATATTCGCTTTAAATCATTTTAAAACGAATATCTCTTCTATAGAATAACATCACTCTTACATCCCATATTTTTCAAGGTCGACGCGGCCGTCGATGACCTCTATTCCGTCCGCCTCAAGAAGCTCCTTCTGCTTCCAGAGGCCGCCGAAAACGTACTCTCCGGCGAGCTCGCCTTTGGAGTTAACGACGCGGTAGCAAGGGATACTTTCGCCGTCCGGATTCTTGTGAAGAGCATTACCGACAGCGCGGCTCATCTTGGGATTACCGGCCATTGCCGCAACCTTTCCATAGGTCGCAACCTTTCCGCGAGGTATGCGCTTCACAGCCTCGTAAATACGCTTCGTCGGGCTGTCAGAGATCAGATCATAGCTTTCCTCTATCATCTGCATTATGGCTGCTTCAGGAATCGTACCGTCGCATATTACGGTATTCCAATGCTCCTTATTCTGGTGATAGCCCGGAATAACCTTCCCTTCGAAAGCGCTTCTCCAGAAATCCCTGTTATCCGGCCGAGTCTTCAGATTAAGCCTGAGTTCCTCGCTGCCATCATCATTCCGCCACATGTACGACCAGATAAAGGCCTTCTTATTTCCTTTAAACCTGACCAGCACCCAGTTTGTATCAGAAAAAGGCGTATCAAGATACGCCTCTTCAAATGTTAATCCAAATTCAATTACTTCTTCTCTTGTAGTCATAATCAAGCCTCAAATAATCATCGACACAAAGCACCAATTATTGCATTATATTTCATTATCACGCAGTCTTACAATTCTCACTACACAAATATTCTTGCAATAATGATTCCCACACCGGCAAGAGCGATAAGTCCCCAGATGGTCAGTGCAAGCTTGAAGTTTGCCGCATCCGGCCCCTCGTCGATATATCTGTCAATCTTTCTCTCGCCCTCTTCGTTTCTGAGTTTCTCCAGATCAGCCCTATTTACAAAAAGCTTTCTCTCCTCGTTTTCCTGAGGTATATCAACTCTTGAAAATACGTTTTTATTAAGCGTATAGTACACTCCGTCATACTCAACTTCGTATACCGGGCTGTATGCAAGTCTCCTGCCGCCGCCTCTTAAGTCACGGCCGACACATTTTCCTATAACCTCGTAAGTACAGTTCTTCTTAAGGTCATTTCTGTTTGTCGCTTCGACCATAAGGATCAGACAGCCAACACATAAAAATACGATTCCCATGAGTGTCGGTACGAAATCAACCATCTTACTGTATTTAAAATCATCTGCGAATTTCGCCATGAAACCATAATACAGGCATCCAAGTCCGGCAACAATAAATATCAGATCTATCCACAGATCCTTCTGCGTTGAACGAAGAACCGCAAACATCGCTATAAGTCCCATTACCAGGAAGAACTGTCCCAAGACTATGAGCAGCAGCCATATCTTCCCTGTTTTTCCGCTGTATACCATAAAGACAATCGATCCAACGATCCAGACAAGCGCCAGTATTGAAAGCAGCGTCAATGCAGCGCCAGCACCTCTGTTATTTTTACTATTTACCCTGTTCATTTTCATCCCTCAATTCATATAATACTTTTTCTCATGAAATATGCTAAAGAATACCGATGTTAATCCAATCACTTCACATCTGATAATTCCAGCTCCGCGATGAGCTTTGGATTACCGTCCGCATCCTTTAAAACAACTGATATTATATTATCACATAATGCGACAAAAGGATATATCACATCACCTAAAACAGACTGCAGTTTGTATTCTGCACGTATCTCCGAAACAATGTTTAACAATCCCTGATACAGCGACGCACTCTCACCTGTGCCGGATGAACTATCTTCGGTTTTCCTAACAGTTTCTTCCACATCTCTGCCATCAGACTTTGGAGAAGTACTACCCTCCGCAGCGATACGGTTCAAATAATTGCTCACCGCCGACAGTGCAAGACCCATGTATTCAGCATTATTAACATGATGGTTGGTATCAAGATTCCCTTCGGTTACAGTGATTGGATCGACTGCCGTCATCTCCTCCGGAAGTTTGATCTTACCCTTCTTAAACTCAGCATCAAGTGGCTCGGATATTCCGTACGCATCCACCTCTGCCTGAGGTATGCTCTTCTCCGGAGCGCCTATCTCTGTATTTACGTAGGCCCACTTTGAATAAGCATATATGAGCATCTCACCATCATCCGTTGTTACGGTGAAATTTCTCTCTCCGATGAAATGCTTAAAGCCGATAGCCCAGGTTTTAACATGAATCTTCTCGGCATAATCAGGTCGCCTATTGATACGAATATGCCAGTTTATCAGCATCCACGCATCATGCCTCTCCGCCAGCCACGCAAGTCCGACGCCCGCGTCCTCTGCCTCAAAGGTGCAACAATCCTGAAAATAATTTATTATCGAAACGAGGCTGAGTTTCTTATCCTCAGACAGCTCGCTATATCTTACTCTTGAATCAAACTTGTACATATAACACTTCCCAAATTGAGTTTATTCTCCAAAAATCATACTCATCACATGCTGATTTGTTATTGCCCATCATTCTGTCAACCAGCTCATTGTCATTATTCCTCTACGCCGAGCTCCTTCAGAAGCTTCACTACATCTTCGACTGTCTCGATATCATTCATCTCATCCTGTGGAAGCTCAATGTTGAACTCCTCTTCCAGCACCATGCTGAGATTATAGAGATCAAGCGAATCAACTGCAAGATCATCGCGAAGGATAGTATCCATTGAAATGTCCTGTCTCTGTACTCCAAGCTGCTCCGCCATTATAGTTGCCAATTTATCAAATATCATTATGAATTACTCCTTATTGCTTCAAATATCTTCTCTAAATTTACAACAGTGGATATGTGATGTCAAGAAAACAAACCACTATGTTACTATCATGTAACCATCCTTACACTTCCTCTATGTCTCAACATGACAACCTCATTTTCATTCAACAAAATGATTATAACAATCGAGTAGGAGGGGGATTTGTATAATCCCCCGACCTCTCACACCACCGTGCG
>DOVL01000222.1 GCA_003520105.1 Lachnospiraceae bacterium
ACCCCGCCCCGAAGAACTTTCCTGTTTTTGATGGCGAAATTAGCTAAACTTAACTTCGCTAATCTTATTATATATTGCTTTTATCGATTGTCAATATGCTTGTTTGCCTTTACGCTGTCACCTCAACCGCATTTTTCTTAACAGTTTCAATGGCATCGATCAATTTCTTCTTCCTGCCCGGATCAAACAGCTTCATAAAGCTGACAGGCTTATCGAACGGCGGTTTTGCAAGATCAGCTACGCTATCCATGTATCCATTCAACTCAATGTAATTGATAACTTTATGTACAAAAGCAATCTGTCTTTGGTTGAGAGAATGGTCGTCGATAAACACGGAGAATGCCTTCATAGCCGCATCATGGTCCAACTTGGCGATTTTTCTCACCATAAGGCCAAATGGGGTATCCCCGAATTCTTTATGATAATCATCAGCACTTCCGAGTTCTGAAGTCAGCACCCGTTCAAGCTCCGAATAATCCAACAATCCGAGAGGAATATTATGCTTCAACTTATAGATAGCGAGTGAATCTCCATGTTCGTTGATATACCTGTTGACTTTCATTCGATAATTCTCAAAGTCGTAAGCCGCAGGTAATATCTTCCCCTCATTCCGGTCTATAATCGGATCAGATAAACTGGTTACAACAGGATCTCTGTGTCCCTGACCATCAATAAGGAATTTGATCAAATCACGCAGCTCACGCCGAACTTCTTCGAGGAGTAGGATACTATTTGAATTCCAAAAGTCCTCCGTGTTAACGGATTTGATCAACGGCATCTTTGCCTTCACAGCATCAATGCTGTGCTTTCTTTCGAGTGCAGCCGCTGTATTGCAGAGAACTTTCTTGGCATAACTGAACATTTTGGATTTTTCAATATCCGAAAGCATAAGGCCATACATGAAGTTATCAAATCTCTTGGCCGCCTCGTCAGTGTCTTTTGAAACAATGAGCGGAGCAATTTCCTTCATGAGCTCACCTTTTTCCTCATCGGACAAATTGTCATAGGCAGTTATGACTCGATATTTCTCCACATAGCGCAGTTTAAGACGGACGCTGACAAGCTCTGTACTCAGTTCGCATACCTGCTGATGCAAGCCTGTAACAAGCTCCGTTCTCCATTCTCTGTAATCAGACTCATTGAACTCCGGCTCCTGCAGATGCACCGCAAGCCGGACCCTCTTACAAAAAATGCTCTCACTCAGAGTCTTCACTTCCTTGCCTTCGAATCCATTAGGCTTTTCACGGAAAAACTCAAAATTCGAACAATAATCGAATATCAGGAATCGTTTCTTTCCAACATATTCCCCGTCAATCTGGTCGATACATCCAAGGTCAGGACATAACCTGGTCCCACGCCCGATCATTTGCCAGAACTTTGTCTTTGACCGCACTTTCTTAAAGAATACTAGATTCACGCAGGACGGAACGTCAATACCGGTATCAAGCATATCCACGGAAACCGTAATTTGAGGGTAGCCGTCCGGTTTCTTGAAATTATCTATGACTGACTGCGGAGTAGAATCATCACACAGTACACGCTCGATGAATTTTCCGTTATACTCCGGATACAGTTTATTAAAGCGTTCAACAATAAAAGCGGCATGCTTTTTATTCTGTGCAAAAATAATCGTCTTCCCGAGCTTATCTCCACCCTCAATCTTGATTCCGCGTTCCATCAGATCCTGCAGAACGAGATCCACGGTCTTCTCATTAAAGACAAACTTATTGAGATCCTCAGACGGTATAAACTCCGGAATATAATCATCCTCGGCAAAGTCATCCTCATATCTTTCCTGATCTTCTTTTGAGAGCTGATCGTATGTAATGCCCTCTTCGATAAATTTCGTCTTTACCTCATAATTATAATAGGGGACAAGAACATGGTCTGTATAAACAGCTGTCTCATAATCGTACGCATAGGTCGGGATATCCTGCTCCAGTTCAAAGAAATCGTAAGTGTTCCTATCGACATCTTTCTTTGGCGTAGCTGTGAGACCGACTAATATAGCATCGAAATATTCGAAGATAGCTTTATACTTCTTGAAAATGCTACGATGGCTCTCATCAATAATTATCAAATCAAAATGCGCGGGAGTGAACATGCGTAGACCATCAGCTGACTTTACCGAATCGATAGCATTTAGCATAGTCGGATAAGTAGAGAAAACGATACGGGCGCTCCTGTCTTCCTTATTGTCGCACAGATTACAGAGAGACATATCCGGCAGATAATTCTTAAAATCATCTTTAGCCTGCTTTACAAGAGCAGTTCGGTCGGCAAGGAAAAGGATGTTGGTTACATGCTTGCCACGACTTAACACATCAGTCAGGCTGGACGCTGTTCTGGTCTTACCGGTTCCGGTCGCCATGACTAACAGATTACGCCTGAAGCCGGCGTTCAGGTGGTCACAAACAGCACGGATTGCTTCCTTCTGGTAATAGCGGTCCGTTATTTTTTCATCGATAGCGATAGAATACAAGTCAAGTTTTTCGGTTCTGCGGTTCATTAATCTCTGCAAGTCTTCCTTGCTGAACATACCGCTGACCTTACGAGGGATTCCGCTGGTATCATCCCAGAAATAAGTATCAAAACCATTTGTCGTGAAAATCATAGGACGGCGGTTAAATTTACGTTCCAGGCAATCGGCGTATTCTACAGCTTGGTTCTTGCCGGCATTTGCATCTTTGCTCGTTCGCTTTGCCTCAATTACAGCCAGTGGCAGTCCATCCTTGCCAAACAGAACATAATCAGCGTATCCCTTCTGCCCAATAATCCCACGAAGATCGTGTACCTCGTATTCTTCCTGAACGTCTGCGTCAATGCCGTCAAACTTCCAGCCAAGCTCTTTCAGATCCGTATCAATATAGAGTTTACGGGTCACTGCCTCACTCAGATCAGTCACCGGGATGGCACGGGTGGACATATGCATGTCTTTTTCCGCACTATACTGATACTGAAGCTTCTCTACCTGTCGTCTCAGCGACTCGATTTCTTCAGCTTTCTGCCGGATGATACTTTCCTGCTCTCGGATAGTATTGTAATCCAGCTCTGTGCGGTCAACCGGAATTGCCTGTTCATCAAACACCCGCTCTTCATAATCATCGCCATAGCAGTAATCAATCCACTGAATAAAGTCAAACAATATGTGGAGAGAATAAACCGCATCACTTTTTGAAACAGCCCGCTCTGTGTGTACAGCGAGGTTTCCAAGACGAATAATCACTTGCAGATCGCGCCAAAGTGCGTTGTCCATAAGAAATTGAAAACTTTCCTCATGAACAAGAGACTGCAGATTGTCACGATATGGCATCTGAACACTCGGATCTGCGGCGAACACCCATTTAACTGCCAACTCTAAGGCTTTGCGGGTTCCGATGGCACAGATAGCAGGAGACGTGGCAAATACCTTCTCAGCTTCAATTGCGGCGGGAGCAAATAATTGGTATTGAGTTTTGTCATAAAGAAATGTGAAATTAGCCATGTTTTCACCTCTTTATCGATCTTTTTTTAGTAGGTTAAGATTTTCCCTACAGTTATCTTAGATAAAACCTATATTGTAAGTTACGACTTTGAATAAATGCAATGACAAATATTAATTATCCTATACAGTTCATAATCACACTGATCATCATTTCCTTCTCTTCCGGTCTTGATTCCGCAATCATGATCGTCAGCGCCACAAGTGTATGATCGTCCAGCCGCTTCTCTCCATTCTCATCATACAGTATTCCATTGCAATTCAGAAAATACAGGAACAATGTCGCCGCGATCCGCTTATTGCCATCCAGAAAGCTGTGATTCTTTGTCACAAAATACAGGAGGTTTGCCGCCTTTTCTTCCATTGTCGGATAAATCTCCTGCCCTCCGAAACTCTGATAAATATTCCCTATGCTCCCCCTAAACGAATCATCTTTCTCCTTCCCGAACAATTCAGATTCATTTCCAAAACGCATATGGTCTATGACATCCCGGCACTCCTCATAGCTGAGCACATATGTTGAGGCTGAACCTTTCGGACGCTGCATGTTTTGATGGTCATAAGCATCGAGCAAATTCAGCGCAGAGCTGAAGCTTTCAACTACA
>DOVL01000024.1 GCA_003520105.1 Lachnospiraceae bacterium
GATCTTGTTTACGGTGCATATCCGGGCAAACTTCGTGACATACTCGGAATATGGGTTGAGGAAAGTGATGCTCTTCCTGAAGGTGAGAAAAATTCCTTTAGTTTTGACGGAAAGGCTGCTGATGCGGCTGTACTTTGTGATATAATAAGGCCTGAAGGCGCGGAAGTACTTGCTGTTTATGATAAGGATTTCTATGCGGGAACACCTGTTATAACGAAGAATAGTTTTGGCGAAGGTAAGGCTTATTATATCGGAACCTGTTCCGACGAGGCTTTTTACGATCGTCTTATCGATGATATTTCCAAGGAAAAAGACATTCATGGAGTCATGGATCCGGGAACTTCCTTCGATAATCTCGAGATTACGCGTCGCTACAGCGAAGACCATGCTTACACCTTCATTATCAATCACAGTAAAGAGGAAGCGACCTGCACACTCGACATCTCCGGCACTGACCTTATTGCCGGAAAGTCCCTCCAGGCAGGAACATCACTGACGCTCAAACATAATGAGGTCATGATTGTTGAGTCTGAATTGTCATGATATGATTATAAAGAGTCATTGGGTGTAGTTAAAAGAGGTAATCTTGATTAATATAATTAATTACGGATTATGATAAACAGCCGTGAGTCTGACATATGCTTATCGAGACCGTTTGGGGTCTCGGCGCTTAGCGATTCACGAGTCGAAGACGATGTGAGAGCTTAGCGAGCGAAGCGGCCGCTAGGGGGTACCCCAACCGTTCGCAAGATGAGTCGAGAGAAGTATGTGTCTGACGAGCGGCGTTTGTATGATATGGGTTTATATTAAATGATTAAAGCATTGACCTCAAAAATAAAGAACCTCAAAATGCGTCAGCGAATGTTCATCGTCTATGCGATCGGATGTTTCCTGCCGCTTATTCTGGTGTGCATCTTTATGTTCAATTCTGAACGTCATTCTCTTGCAAATATTCAGAGGGCTAACGAAAATCGTAAGCTTGAAGAGAGAAGAGATGAGATTGAGTCTACTATGGATCATGCTGTTGAACTTGCTGAAAGGTTTTATTTTGAACCGCAAAGCCAGATGGTAGGTCTGACAGGCGTTGGTGGTGATGATGATATCCTTGTCGATTACAGAGGATTTAACAGGCTGTCGGAATATGTTTCGAGCTATTATAAGGATATTTCAAGCATATGTATATATGTTAATCAAGGGACTGTTGACAGGGTTGATAACAGAAACTTCAAGCTTATTACAGATACCATCAGAGAGAAGAGCTGGTATAAAAATACGGTTCTTAACGAAGGGCGTCCGAGCTGGTCTTATCTGACGAATATTGCAACCGGCAGAAGGAGTATCAGACTTACCAAGATACTCTATACTCCAAAGAGAAATATTGCCGGAATAATAAGTATTTCCATAGATCCTGCTCTTACTAATGATATTATTGAAGAAACGGATGGATATGCGGTCATGCTCCTCAACGGAAAGGAACTTGTTCATTCCAACTTCGATATTAAAGAGGGCGAAATAGAAGAGATCGTTGATGCCAACGGTTCGGAAAAAAGTGATTTCAGATTCAGAAAATCCAAGTGCTACATATCAAATGTAAGGATAAATCCGAGATATTCCACGGATTATTATGATATTTTTTCTATTCGTTCATATGATGACATAGACTCGGAAATCCGTGGATCTGCTAGAAAGATGATATTTCCTATTATCATAGCTATAGTTGTTATGGCTATAGCCATCGTCCTTCTGAACAGCTGGTTTGATAGACGTATCAGGGCGCTTGGAAGGGCTATGCACAGGATAACAACAGATGTTGAGCCGGGAGATGCTTCATCTGATACTGATGACAAGAAACATGACCGATCTCATGCCGGGACAAGAAGGAAGAAGAGGAACGTCGATATTTCAGATACCGGTATCGGAGATGCCAGAGATGAGATATGGGATCTCTATAATGACATGAACAAGATGGTCACGAATATGAGAGAGCTCAGTGAGGCGGCCGCAGAAGAGAGACTTCAGAAGGAACAGCTTTATTCCAGAGAGAAGGAAGTTGAGTTCAAGATGCTCACTACTCAGATCAATCCTCATTTCCTCTATAACACGCTTGAAAATATACGTATGCTGGCATGTATTAATAAGGAAAAAGAGATTGAAGACATATCGGTCAGGCTGACAAGGCTCCTCAGAAGTTCGCTTGAGGTCGGAAGTGAGCTCAAGACTCTTGCGTGGGAAATGGACAAGGTTGATTGTTATCTTAAGATTCAGGATTATCGTTTCGGCGACAGGATCACATCTGATATAAGCTTTGATAAGGAACAGGCAGAAAAATATATGGTCATGCCATTTGTGGTCCAGCCTTTCGTTGAGAACGCTTACGTTCACGCAATGGAGGACATGGAAGAGGGCGGACGGATCGAAATCAGAGCTGAGATCAGAGATGACATGTATCTTGTTATTGAAGATAACGGACAAGGAATGACAGGTGAAGATCTGAAGGATATCCTTGATAATATGAATAATTTCGAGAATCTCGACAGAACTCACATAGGAGTCGTAAACGTAAACCAGAGAATAAAACTCCGTTTCGGTGACGAGTACGGTGTTAAAATCACCAGTGAATATGGTAAGGGAACGAGAGTTGAGATTCATATGCCGCTGATCGAGGCGTAATATAAACATAACAGCGTGTATATATACTGCTGAGGTTGCATTTTCGCGTAACCGATGGGTAAATATACACGCTGTTTGTTTGCAGTTAAATAAAAGATAATAAGCCGTATGCATATATACCACTGAAGTTATATTTTCGAGTAACAGAAGAGGTTTATATACATACGGCTTTTTTGTTTGACAGGTGCAAAAATTAGAGCATATGAGATAGAAAATGTTAGGTATAATTTTTAGGGTATTGTTGATAGAATTTTATCAGATGCAGGAGCATTATGTTATTTTGAATGCTGCATGCATTGGGTAACTAAAGATGCAGTAAGCATTCGAAGAAAAAAGGAGGATATCTATGAAGAAACTACTTAAGAAGTTGTCAGCTGCTTTCTTCGCAGGAGTCCTTGCTGTAGCAACAATCCCCGGCGGATTTACACATGCTGCACAGGACGCATCAACACTTTCAGACGGTACCGCTTACCTGAACATCAACAATTCTGATTGGGGCGAGTTTGAAGCAACATGGACAAATGCAGAGATCACAGGCGATGGTACTTACACCGTAGCTATGGAGGCAACTGAGCCACAGAACCTTGCACAGTTCAACGCCCTCGAGGTTGTAAACGGTGAGTCGGTTCTTGGTAACAAATCAATCATCACAGTTGATGAGATCAAGCTTAACGGCGAAGCAATCGAGCTTCAGGGTTACAGCTACACATGTTCTGCAGATGGTGCAGGAGTAACAACAAGAGTAAATCTCTACAATGAATGGAACAAGCCAACAGATGATACAGGCGCAGTTGCTGCTGACACAAGATGTGAGCAGGACGCAACAGGAGCTACACCAATGCTTTGGAAGTCTGAGCAGCTTGAAGGTGTTAAATCAATCGAAGTTAAATTTACAGTTTCTCACTTTGGTGAGCATGAAGATGCACCTATCGTTAAGGAAAAGGTTGCAGAGGCTCTTCCTGAAGAAGGTACTCAGTCATACATCACTTTCTCTGATTCAGCTTGGGCAAATCAGTGGTGGAATGATGGCAATGAATACGCAACAGTAACCATGAACCAGGCAACAGTTAAGGGAGAAGGCGAGTACACAGTATCATGTGAGATCAAGGCAACCGAAGAGGCTCCTGCAAAGGGACTTGCATTCTTCGATGTTGAGATCAAAGAT
>DOVL01000235.1 GCA_003520105.1 Lachnospiraceae bacterium
ACCCATTCTCCGCTTTTCGTGTTTTGAGTCATACAGAACCCTGCTCTTGCTTGACCCATTCTTCATTTCTCGCGATTTAAGTCATATAGAATCCTGCTCCTGCTTGACCCATCCTCCGCTTTTCGAGTTATAAGTCAATTGATCATCACTTGATAGTTGACTCAAAGACATTATTTCGGATATGTAATCAATCCAACAATGCCCTCGTATGAAGGTATCCTGTGTCAACTATCATATCCTTATAGTTCTCCGCCGTCACAACTGAAGGAATCAGCTCTATGGCAGGTACCACGATAACTCCGTTCTGATACATCTCAGCGTCCGTGATCTCGATCTCCGTGCCGTGATATATGTCATCCACAAGCTCTGTTATACTGAAAGCATACTGTGCAGGATCGTAAAACACAGACATTGACTGCTTTCCCTGAAGTATCCTGTCCAGAGCCTCTTCACTTGAACCGTCTCCGGTTATGACCGGCATGCTTCCTCCATATGTGCCGTCCATAACGGCCTCAGCCATCGCTCTGGATACGCCCCCCGCAAGCACATCGTCAGTACATATAACGGCATCAAGATTTCCGGAGGTATAAACCTCGGCAAGAAGCTCCTTCATACGTTCATAGGCCTCAGACTCACTGTTGTCCAATGTACTCACCTGCTCAAGCTCCATCTGCCCGGAAGGTATAACAAGGGCTCCGGAATCGATATACGGGAATAATGCTTCCATCAGACCCGGGAACCTGAAGTACAGGGTCTCATCCGACATGTCTCCCGTGAAAATTTCCGCGGTCTTTGGCTCCTCAGCTGTTGCATGCTTGAGATCCAGCGCATCAACGATGTAATTACCCATGGTTTCACCCACGTGATAGTCATCGCAGCCGAAAAGGAAATTTACACCGTCTGTGCCCATGGGTACATGATCGATGGCGATAACATAGATACCCGAGTTTTTCACCTGTGTAAGCTCCGCTGCAAGGGCTTCCGACGAAACATCCCCGGGGGCCACGAATATGATCCCCGCTCCTTCTTTTACCAGCTCTTCTATATCCTCGATCTGCTTTTTAACCAGCTTATCCTTATGGAATCCCTCCACTGAAGGACCTTCCTCCAGAGGCTGCTCCACAGCATATTTAAAGTCTGCATTATATCCGGAAGCGTGAAGCACCTTATCAATCTGCTTTTCCATAAGCATCCACTTTTCACATTGCTGATCCGGGAAGGAGAAGCCTATAAGCTCTCCGTTTCCTCCGATGATATCGAGGTTTTCAATGTCATTGGGCGGCGCCACATTCTCTTCGATCAGATATTTTGAAGCCGTGGTTTCTTCTTCGGATTCATCTCCTGTCGGAGTGTTCTCATCTGCCTCTGTACTGCTGCTTTCCGAGACCTCCTGTGTCTCATTGATCCCGGATCTGATTCTCTTCCCCAGGAAAATGCAGAAAAGCAGAAAAACAAAGAAAATGATACATCCGATGGCAAACTGTACCATCATCTTATGTTCTGTAAGCCGTCTTTTTTTATGGGATTTTTCATGCTCATCATGGAGATTCTGATTTACATTCCTTTCATTCATCCTGATGGATTTATGCTGAAGACTCTCCCACTGGTACTCCGGATCTACCTGGACCCTTTTCCTTTTGGGCTTTTTAACAGTATTTTTATGATCATTCTTGAGATTTTCTTTTTTAGTTTCGTTAACCTTATCCAATGATCTCCCCCATTATCCATTGGGAACGGTTTTTATCTTATCCAATCCTGTCCCCGTCTGATTATACCCTCGTTTCATTATACTAAAAAAGGACCGGTATAAAACCGGTCCTCATAAATCTTTAAAGATTTTTTAATCTGAAGTGTAAATGTCGAGCTCCATTCATATCCGAATTGCTGCTATGAAAGCAGCATCCGACTATGAATGAACCGTGAGTACTTCAATTCTTTGGTTATCGTCTTAGTTCTTTGACTTCTCGGAGCCATCCTCAACCATGTTCTTTGCACCAGCCTTCTTGGCAAGCTGCCAAACAAGAGATTCACCCTGGGCGATCTCAAGGTCAACGCCGGTAGCATTAGGCTCGCTGTCCTTAAATGCATAGTCCTTGCCCGGAAGGATGGCGTTCAAAATGATACCTACAAGTGAACCTGTTGCGATACCTGAGAAGTTGATCGTTATAGCGCCAAGCGGGATGATGATGGCGCCGGCGCTGGAGTAGTTGACACCGATTGCAAGAACCATGATAAGTGCTGCGATGATGACGTTTCTTGTCTTTGAAAAATCAACCTTAGTTTCAACGATGTTTCTGATTCCGACAGCAGAGATCATACCGTAGAGAACCAGTGAGATACCACCGACTGTAGCCGCCGGCATTACCTCGATAAGAGCTGCAAACTTAGGGCAGAAGCTGAGGATGATGGCAATGCATGCAGCCAGGCGGATAACCATAGGATCATAAACCTTTGTAAGTGTAAGCACACCTGTGTTCTCGCCGTATGTTGTATTGGCAGGTGCTCCGAAAAGAGACGCAAGAGCTGTTGCCAGACCGTCTCCTGTAAGTGTTCTGTGGAGACCCGGCTCCTTGATGAAGTTCTCTCCGACTGTTGAAGAGATTGCTGAGATATCACCGATATGCTCCATCATGGTTGCGAATGCTATAGGCACGATGGTTATCACTGAAGTGATGAGCAGTGAAGTGTTCATGGTTCCGTCAGTGAAAAGTGAGAATACTGTACGGCTGTAATTTAAAGGAAGTCCAAACCATGCAGCTTCCGATACAGGCGAGAAATCGATAGCTCCGGCAACTGCAGCAACAAGATATGAACCTATAACACCGAGAAGGATAGGGATGATCTT
>DOVL01000191.1 GCA_003520105.1 Lachnospiraceae bacterium
TGCATCTCTCTGTCGTATTGCAGACTCCTCGCCATTTTTGCATCAAACCCATCGGCGGCATCCATACGATTGCCATAGTATCATCTTAATACCAACAAATGCCTGATCATAATAATCAGATAACGTTAGTCAGCCTCAGAATAACCGTCAGAATAAACAGTATACAGATAAACAGCGGAATTCCCTTAACGAAAACCTTGATATCGGCGAAACTCATAGTCATATGGAAGAACATTGAGATACCGATATAGGCAATGATTATCTTCAGCCAGAGGAGGCTTGCCGGCAGTACAAACAGCGCGCAGTAGCAGCCGTAAACCACAACTGCTCCGATTATCATAGGCGCACACGAGATAAATATATTCTGCAGAGAAACCACCAGTTTATTTCCCTTGTTCCTGAAATACACATGTCCCAGCGAATTCTCATCTTTCTTGAAAGGTGCAACCTCGATAACCTTCGCACCGGTCACATAAGCAAAGAAAGCGTGTGAAAGCTCGTGGAGAACAACTCCCGGAATCGTAAGATAGTTGATCAGTCCGTATGCAAGCCATGGATCGGCAACTATTCCGAGCAGGGTTGCTATGGCCTCTCCTATCATCTGGATCAAAAAGCCCACCGCTATTATCAGAAACGGCAGAAGTACCGCAACGACAACCGCATAAAGCAGCGGAATATCATGGATTTTGTCATATAGATCGATTATACTTTTCATAAATACCTCAAATTATAATCACACTTTGAAAGAATTGTTCATGCAATCTATGAGCCCGACCGCTTCGCCTCATATAGATTGCAGTGATAATAATCGCCTCAGAATGCAAGCATTCTCGTCGATTACTATCACCACAATCTGCATAAACATTATCGTTACAAATGATTATATCATACAGCCCTAAAATATGGTATCATAAATACATAACTATAATAAGGAGCTGATATAGTGTTCAAATTCATTGCCGGTGTCTTCGCTCTCGCATTTGACGAGATCAAAAACTGGATACACTACAATAAGGGGTCGCTCTGGAGCCAGCTTCTCAAGTTTCTGATAGCCATGTTTGTATTTATCGTCGTAAGGGATACTCTGACAGCTATCGTAACCAAGATCATTACCGGTCAGACCATGGAACCCGTGTCTTACCGTGATCTTCATGGTTCAAAATACACAAGGCTTGCATTTGTGGTGATGAGCGTTATAAAATACCTTATACTGACATGCCTTCTCTACGAGATCATCCAACAGCTTAACGTCGTGGAGATTGATCCGCTCGCAACGATTACCATTTCCTCAGGAATAATCCTGATCCTTGTTATACAGGGATATTTCACCAGGAAAGTCAGGCGGATACTCCAGCTGTCAGAAAGTATGATAAAGGGCAGGAATGTGGTTCTTCCCGACTCAAAAAATGTTCCTCTTCCGGATCTTTCAAGAAACAGTGATGTCGGCAAAGCTCTGCACAAAACAACTACCTTCATCTCGAAATTTATCGGCCTTATTATAGCGATCATTATAGTTTTTATTGCCAGTCAGGGAGTTGCCTATGTTGTGGATTCCGGCGGCAAGGATGTTACACATCTCCTTCGCCTGTCTCCTAATCAGATTTCTGAGGAAACTCATTCTATCTTTAAATTTGAAGATGAATACGCCGAGCACCTTCCTGTCTATCTTGGAAGCAACACTCGTGTAGTCTCTGATGGTCGTCTGAACGTTATTTACATCAACGGAAGACAGGTCGGGATAAATACTTCTGACAGAAAATACAAATTCTATAATATTTCGATCAACCAGGCCGAGATAACCGCTGCACGTAAAACAACTTATAAATACGACGATTCCGTTAAGATCGACCAGAATCTGAATGGACTTCACTCAAATTCGTACGTCTACTATAACGCAGAGAGAAATGACTGCCTGGTTCTTACTGTAAACAACACTTCAAACCGTGTTGCGAGTATGACCTACTTTACGGATTATAATCTGATATCCGAATTACTAAATACACCATAGCAAAGAAAGGGTACTGACATGTGGATTGCTGAAAATTGGAAAGATTATGAAATACTTGACTGCTCAGAGGGTGAAAAGCTTGAACGCTGGGCAAAATATACACTTCTCAGACCTGACCCACAGGTTTTATGGAAGACTCCTAAGAAGATCAAGGAATGGCGTAAGCTTAACGCCCACTATCACAGAAGTGATAAGGGCGGCGGAAGCTGGGAGTTCTTCGATCTCCCTGAGGAATGGACGATCAATTATGATCTCCCTATAGTTAGAAACGATTCAGAAAAAGGCGGTGAACGTGATGAGCTCACCTTCCATCTGAAACCTTTTTCATTCAAGCATACCGGTCTCTTCCCTGAGCAGGCAGTAAACTGGGACTGGACCTACAGCCTTATCAGAAAAAGGATCAATGAAACAGGAAAAAATGTTAAAGTCCTCAACCTCTTTGCTTACACAGGCGGTGCTACTCTCGCGGCAGCTGCTGCAGGTGCAGCCGTTACCCACGTCGATGCGTCAAAGGGCATGGTAGGCTGGGCAA
>DOVL01000015.1:0-571 GCA_003520105.1 Lachnospiraceae bacterium
ATCAGAGGGATAATGATAAGCTGCTGGGGGCGTTGCGGGGCCTTCAGAGCCTGGGAAATACACTGATCGTCGTTGAACATGACGAGGATACCATGAAGGCAGCTGATTTCATAGTTGACATCGGTCCGGGAGCCGGCAGAAATGGCGGAAGAGTCGTTGCAACCGGAACGGCTGAGGATATCATGAATAATCCTGAGTCGATGACCGGAAGATATCTCTCACATGAACTTGAGATTCCTGTTCCGCTGAAGAGAAGGAGACCGTCTGATTATATCAAGATCAGAGGCGCTCGCGAGAACAATCTGAAGAGTGTGGATGTAGACATACCGAAGGGAGTCTTCACCTGCGTTACCGGAGTTTCCGGTTCAGGCAAGAGCTCTCTCATAAACGAAATACTGAAGAAGAAGCTTCTCAGAACGCTTAACAGAGCGAGAATTAAACCGGGAAAATACGATTCAATCGAGGGCTTTGAGGACCTGGATAAGGTCATCGATATCGATCAGTCGCCTATCGGACGTACTCCGAGATCGAACCCTGCAACGTATACAGGTGTATTTGACCTGATAAGGGA
>DOVL01000015.1:635-5397 GCA_003520105.1 Lachnospiraceae bacterium
TTTGCAGGCACGAAGGATGCTAAGGCACTTGGCTACAGCAAGGGGCGTTTCTCCTTCAATGTGTCCGGAGGACGCTGCGAAGCGTGCAAGGGCGATGGTATCATCAAGATTGAGATGCATTTCCTGCCGGACATCTATGTTCCGTGCGAGGTGTGCGGCGGCAAGCGATATAATCGTGAGACTCTCGAGGTAAAATATAAGGGTAAGAGCATCTACGACGTTCTGGATATGACGGTGGACGAAGCGTGCGATTTCTTTGAAAACGTGCCTTCGGTCAGACGTAAGATAATCACTCTGAAGGAGGTTGGTCTCGGCTATATCAAGCTCGGACAGCCGTCGACAACACTGTCCGGTGGTGAGGCGCAGCGTATCAAGCTTGCGGCTGAACTTTCCAGAAGGAGCACCGGCAAGACCATCTACATCCTCGATGAGCCGACAACAGGCCTTCATTTTGACGATGTGAGAAAGCTTCTCGAGATACTCCAGAAGCTCGCAGATGGCGGAAATACGGTCGTTGTCATAGAGCATAACATGGACGTCATCAAGGAAGCTGATTATATAATCGACCTCGGACCTGAGGGCGGTAACGGCGGCGGAACAGTTGTCGTGACCGGAACACCTGAGGAGGTCGCAAAGTGTGAGGAGTCATTTACCGGACAGTATCTGAAGAGATATCTGTGATATCAGTTTTTTGGTGATGAAACAGGAGGAAATATGCAACCACTATTAATACCGGCAAAACTACATTATTACATTATATGCCAATAGCATAGTCAAGCGATGCATTCCTGAATTTCTCGAAATTGAAATAGCAATTTATGTTATTTTGAGTTAAAATATAATAAGTGAATTATTATATAAGGAGGCAGGCATGGGAAAACCGATAAAAGAAGTATATAATGAACAAGAAGATCTGAGAGATAAAATTTTTATTTTTTCGCTGTTTGGAAGCATCGCCATGGTGCTTATATGCGCTGTGAACATGATCATTTCGGGTAATAGTCTCTGGACTGTTATATATAATGGTGCTTCGGCATTACTCCTGCTGATGCTGTTCAAACTTGCATTTGCTAAAGGAAAGAAAAACTTTGCCCGCACATTTTTTATTTATTTTTTAAATATGGCCGTTATGACATATCTGTTTTATATTAACGGAGGCGTCAATTCGGGTATGGCCATATATCTTGTGGCAGGTCTTCTGATAATCGTGCTGGCTGAGCACGGTGTTAAGCGTTATGTAGCATTGGTATTATGCAGTATATTCCATGTTGTATCAATCATCATTTCATATAATTACATGGGCGAACAGGCGAAAGACCACGATCGTCCGAAAATTGTACCGGATATGGACAGTTTCAGTGAAGTGCTTGATACCGCGGTTTCTCTGATAATAGTAGGCGTTTGTATGGCAAGCATCCTCATACTTCTGTTTAATGCGTATGACAAGGAGAAGAAAGCCAACGAAGAGCTTATGAATAAGCTTGCAGACATGGCGATTACAGATGAACTGACAGGCGTCAGCAACAGAAGAAATATGTTCAATATCCTTGAAAGGTATGAAGGACTTTTCGAATCGGATGACAAATATATTGCCATGATCGATATTGATCAGTTTAAGAAGGTTAATGATGACTACGGTCATCTGTTTGGTGATGAGGTTTTACGCAGATTCGGAAAAGTTTTGGTTGAGCAGAGCAAGGATCCGGATGTTGAACTCGTTGCCAGATACGGCGGACAGGAATTCGTACTTCTCTTTAACGCAGAAAGCAGGGAAAAAGCTGTTGAGCGCATAGAGAATATAAGGGAGCAGCTGAAAAATATCAGAATTGAAAAATATCCTGATGTCAATCTGACCGCAAGCGCCGGCCTTGTAGCATGTAAAAAACATACCAATCTGACAAGGCTTCTTAAGAATGCGGATGATTGCCTCTTCAATGCCAAGAAACTTGGAAGAGACAGGATAATGTCGTCATTCCAGTAAGTGGATAGTGAGTAAAATATGGTGGAGCCGGTCGAAAGACCGGCTCTTTGCAGATTATATCAGGCACTCTTCATTATATTTGTCGAGAAGCAGGTTGATGTCATCGACGGAAGCTTTCTGATTGATACCGACAGAGATGATGATATCGCGGCGTTTTTTAGGATAAAGCGCAGCGTTACCGGAAAGCTCAAGGGCTCTGGTGGTTTCCCGTGCGGTAAGGCCGGCGGCAATGCACATCCTGAGAACCTTGTCACGTCCGGGATTTTTCGAACCCTTCATGATCTGATAATAATAGGATTTTTCTATGCCGCTTTTTGTGATGAGCTCGCTGTCTGTAAGCCCTTTTGCTTCTGTAAGCGAGCGGTAATATGCGGTGAAGCTGTCAAAACTGTCCGTTATCTTTGGATTATCGAAGAACCGCTCCATCTCGTCTGTGTTTTCAATTTTAGAAAGTATGTCAGCCAGATTTCTGGTGGTTGAGTCGTCAGCCATGGTATTTCCTCCTGATTTAAACTTGTGTATATTTCTGTGTATCAATGATACGATGTGAGTTATTTATGAAACTTCTGCTCAATAATGGAGCATATCAGTATTTTATCATACTGCACAGGATTGTGTTAGGAGTTATTTTTATAATATTTTTTTGCATCATTAAGTTGATGATGTTTTATTATGATATACCCGAGAAGGACAGGTTATGCTTGAAGATATCGTTGAAAGTGCTCTTTACACCGAGGTTAAGGAGCTGAAGGATGGCAAGAAGATAGTGATGGATCCGGAGACAGAGAAGCTTTATTACAGAAAATCTCTGTCTGTTTTCAGTGTGCCTGTGTACAGATTCCTGAAGAATCATGATCATCCGGCTATTCCGAGGATCAAGAACTTCTGGCAGGAAGAGGGCAAGCTCGTTGTCATCGAGGACCTGATACAGGGGAGGACACTTGAGGAGCTGCTGGATAAACAAAATGATAAACGATATGAGCAGCAGGGGAATAGAAGCGCGGAAACCGGGAGTCACAAACGGACAAACGAAAACATTTCAAATATTATTGATGATGGTAAAGGTGATGTACTCAGTTTCGAGGAGAAGAAAAGAATCCTTCTGGAAATATGCGACGGACTTATATTTCTCCATGAGGCGCAGCCTCCGATAATCCACAGAGATATCAAGGCGTCAAATATAATGGTGACCGACGAAGGGCATGTCATGATCATCGATTATGATGCGGCGAAGCAGTTCGTTCCGGGAAGCGAAAAGGATACCGTTCTGATCGGTACGCAGGGAATAGCTGCGCCGGAGCAGTATGGTTTTGCACAGTCAGATCAGAGGACAGATATATATGCTTTCGGTAAGCTTGTCGAAAGAGTTCTTCCGGAGTCTGAGCAGGCGATGCGTATAGCCGGAAAAGCTACAAGATTCAGCCCGTCCGCAAGATATAAATCTGTTCGCGAGATGAAGGCGGATCTTACCAAAATGTGGGACCCGAAGGTCAGCCGCGCGGAGCATAACAAAGAAGTTATCAGAAATAAGCTCATAGGCACTGTAAGAAAAAAGAGCTTTAAGATAGGCGTTGTGGCAGCTGCTCTGATCGTGATAGGTATCGCAGGCAAAAAAGGATATGACAAGTATTATTATCCGGAATATAAGGTCAGACGGCCTGCATATGAGAAAGCCGAGAAGGCGATGAAGGACGGCGATTATGAGAGAGCGAAGGAGTATTTGGAGAAGTGCGGGCTGGATTACAGGGACTGTCAGGCACTTTACGACGAGTGCGAACAGAAGATATATGAGGTCGAGCAGGAGAGACTGAAGGAGCAGTACCAGGCGGATTTTGAGAAGGCAAAGGAAGATTATCTGGAGAAGGGCGAATCAACGGATATTTCAGCCCTCGTGCAGAAGTCGGATGAAGTGGACAAGGCCGGACTTGCGGGCGACCACCTGAAGGAGGTTGGTGATGCGGTTCTCGAAAGGGTAGATAATATACTTTCTACTGATGGCGTGGAGAAGGCACGCTCCCACATGAAGGCTGTGGAAAATGTTTATAAAAAATACGGACACCAGGGCTATCTGAAAAACCTGAAGCTTGATTATATAGAGCTGCTCAGAGAGAAGGGATTTAAGAGAGAGGCATTTTTCACGCTGGCAGATATCGTTGGATATGAAGCACTTGGCGGAGAGACGGATGATGACAGTACCGGGGGAAGAGTGAAACTATCGGAACTCCTTGACGAGGTGGTTGCCCAGTACAGGACGAAGGGTGAACACTACGAAGCGGTCAGATTCATTGATCAGGTTATGGGTAAGGTGAATGACTGGAAACTACGCGATAAACTAATACAAAATTACAGAGATCCGATCTATTATGACTATGCCGAGCAGCTGATGGTTGAAGGGAAGTACAAAACCGCTGTCGATTATTATGGGAAGGCTTATCAGTATAAAGACGCCGACAGCAGGATAAATGATGCGAGATATCAGTACTGTCTGCTACATGCCGAGAAGGCTGACGGTGAGTTTAAGTCTTATCTGAAGCTGCTTGTCTATGCGGATTATCCGGGTGCAGCGGATCTGCAGAATCAGAAGGAAGCCTACAAGGTTGTGGTTGATGTTGAATACAGGGGTACAAATATGGTTGCTATCAACTATACGGTTTCGAACGGATACGGCAACACCAACCTGGAATACAGCTCGTACATCTATACGGACGATGGCAATCTGATCATCGACAAGCTGCGCGGAAATCAGAACAGATTATATACAAATACAGCCCTGTCGGAGCT
>DOVL01000214.1 GCA_003520105.1 Lachnospiraceae bacterium
AAATGTTGCAATGGATGCTGCAAGATGTGCTAAGAGACTTGGAGCTGATGTAACAATCGTTTACAGAAGAACCAAGGACGAACTTCCTGCAAGAGCAGAAGAAGTTGAACATGCTGAGGAAGAGGGAATCAGATTTGCATTTCTGAATAACCCTGTTGAAGTAGTCGGTGAAAACGGCTGGGTTAAGAGTGTCAAATGCCAGCAGATGGAACTCTCAGATCCTGACGAGTCGGGCAGAAGGAAACCTGTTCCGGTTGAGGGCGTATTTAATGATATAGAATGTGACTGTATGATCATGTCTATCGGTACTTCACCGAACCCGCTCATCAAGTCAACAACAGAGGGACTTGAGACGCAGAAGTGGGGAGGTATCGTGGCTGACGAGGAGACCGGACTTACATCAAGAGAAGGTGTATATGCCGGAGGAGATGCGGTTACAGGCGCTGCGACAGTTATCCTTGCAATGGGAGCCGGAAAGGCGGCTGCCAAGGCTATGGACGAATATATGCAGGGACGGTAAGGTTATTTAAGAACAGCTATACGAGGGAGGCAGACAGTAGATCGAAACCGGATTTACTGCCTGCCTTTTATAGATTACAGTACAGATCTGTGTATCCGGTGGAGTGAAGGATGAAAGTATTTTTTAAAAATCATATAATTATAATAAAGGCTGCCGCAGTATTTGCGGTAACAGTTCTTGTTCTTACGACTTTACTGATACTTACGGCTTTTATACCAAAGGACAGTATCAGGAAAAATATGCTGAGCTCAGCAGAGTATCTGTGCGAGGATGAGCCTTTCGTATATCTTGACGATAAGCTTTACGCATCCAAGATAGACAGATATGCGGATGCGATACTTCTCGGTATCGCATGGCAGTATGACAGTAAGGAGCCGGCACGGTCTGTCATGATGTCTGCCTTTCATCATGATGAACACGGAGCTGAAAATAAGGCGCTGCGTGAGGCTGTGCTGGACGGAACAGAGGCCGATATGCAGTATCTCAGGTACTGGCACGGCTCGATAGCCGTGATAAGACCGCTTCTTACATTTCTTGATCTGAAGCAGATATACATACTTAACGCAGTGCTCCTTTCTCTGTTGCTAATCCTCCTGCTGTTCCTGCTTTTCAGATATAAAGCCTATGCTCCGGCAATAGGGCTTATAGCCGGGCTTGGAATGACGGTGTCATGGTATGTGCCGTGCTCGCTGGAATATACATGGACCTTCTATATAATGCTTATAATGTCTATTTTCTGCACCTTGAAAATGGTAAAAGGGAAGTGCGCCGGTGGAATGGTAACAGAAGAGAAGAGCACCGGTAGAATGGTCATAAGCTTTATGATCTGCGGAATGGTCACGAGCTTTATGGATTTTCTTACAACAGAGCTGCTTACGCTGTTTGTACCGCTTCTTATTGTTTTGTGGTTTACGCTGAACAGATCAGACGAATATCTGAGGGCAGAGAAGCCTGATAAAAAACTGTTTAAAAGGATGATATCCCTCATGACCGGATGGGGCATCGGATATGCGGGAATGTGGGTGATGAAATGGATCGTTGCATCGCTTATACTTCATGAAAATGCATTTGCCTACGTGAAAGGTCATATCAGCGAGAGAATGGGCGGAGACTTAAATCTGGGACTCTGGGATTATCTCACGGGTGCAGTTTCACGTAATCTGAGAAGTCTTCTGCCTTATAACGCCGGAGGTCTTGGAATGGCAGCCGGTATCATGTTAGTGATGGTGTTTCTATATTTCTGTATTATTTACAGGAAAGAAAAGCCAAGATGGAAGATCATACTCATATATCTTCTGACAGGTATGGTTCCGGTACTCAGATTTCTGGTAATGCATAATCATTCATATCTGCATGCATTTTTTACGTTCAGGGTACTTATTGTTTCGGTCCTTTCGGCTGCTCTTGCGGCAGGAGAGATAATAGACAGGGGGTTATTTGTACATGAAAAGAAGAGAAGATGAGCTTCAGCTGACTATCCTTATGCCCTGTCTGAATGAAGAGGCATCGGTCGGAAGCTGCGTAGATGAGGCTTTCAGATTCATGAAGGATCATAATATTAAAGGCGAGGTTCTGGTTGTAGATAACGGCTCGACGGACAATTCAAGGATCGAAGCGAGAAAATACGGTGCAAGGACAGTTCTCCAGAAACGAAGAGGATACGGGGCTGCGCTCCGGACGGGGATAAGGGCGAGCCGCGGAAGAGTTATCATAATGGGCGACTGCGACACAACATATGATTTTTATGATAATTATGAGATGTATAGGCTGCTCTCGGAAGGAAAGGCAGATGTTGTGATCGGGAACAGATTTGCCGGAGGCTTCGAAAAGGGTGCTGTTCCTTTCTCTCATAAGGTGGGAGCGAGGATATTGTCGCTTGCCGGCCGGCTTAGGTTTCATACTGATGTGGCTGATTTCCACTGCGGACTCAGAGGGCTTACGAAGGAAGCGGCAGGGAAGATGAGATTTTATACGACAGGTATGGAATTTGCGACAGAGATGATAGCGGAGGCGGCGAGAAAGAACCTCAGGATAAGACAGGTTGCGGTAAGGCTGCGGCGCTGCTGTTATGTGCGAAGCTCGAAGCTCCGTACAATAAGGGATGGTTTCAGGCATCTGATATTCATCCTGAGATGATTCCAAAATAATACGTAAAATGATGCAAGATAATGCGGATAATAATGCGCAAAATGATGCATGCAAAATGATGCGAAAAATCATATATCCTCTTGTAATCGGTGGGGGGTATATGATAGTATGAGAATTGTAGTAGTTTTTGGTTTTTATACGTGGAGGTATCGTATGAAGGGAAAGAGAAAAATAGTTAAAACGAGGAGGAGAAGGCTTCTGACATTATGCCTGGCTCTTGCGATGGCATTCTGTTACAATATGCCGGTTTTCGCGCAGGATTATCAGGTGAATAAGAAAAATGATTCAGGTGAAATGGTTGCCGATGAGAGTCTGAAGGATAAGATAGTATGGGCAGGAGAGGATAGTTTCACGGCTCAGGCAATCGCTCAGGGCGATGAAATTGATGTACAATTAGTATACGGTCTTGAGGATTATGACAGAATAGCCAATTCCCAAAAGCTTTGGGTAGATGCGTTTAATAAAGAATACGGGCTTATGTCTTCGTTTCAAGATGTATACAGTGAAATGTATGACAAGGATGATACGGTAAGAGCATGGCGGATTGGTAGAGTTGATCAGGGGTATACGACCGGTAAGACACTATGTAGAGTTTATCTTAAGCCTGTCAACACCTACAAGATAACATATCATATTGGCGATACTGAGTATGCCGGCGGATATTATGCTGAGGAGCAGGGCAAGACTCTTATCAAAACGGATGAACTGGCTGCAAATGATATGACAGTTCCTGAAGGAGCAACATTTTTGGCATGGTATGATAACCCTGATTTCGAAGGAGATCCGGTCAAAGAGATTTCGGCACGGGATATTACAGAGATTTCGGCACAGGATATAAAAGACAAGGATTTTTACGCTAAACTGAAGTATGAAGAGTATGATATAGAATATGAGCTTGGTGACGGAGGCTTCCTTCTTGGATATGAGCCGCCGGTAAGCTATACCGTACAGGATGAGGTTACTCTTCCGACTGCTGAGAATCTTTCAAAGCCTATGGCCAGATTTAACGGCTGGTATGACAATGCTGATTTTACAGGTGAGGCTGTAACAAGCATCCCTGCAGGCTCTACAGGTGATAAAGTCTTCTATGCAAATTTTGAGACTGTTATCTATGAGGTTGAACCGCCTGACAGTTATATATTAAACAGTGGTGAGGATAGAACCTTCCATGTGCTTGAAGCTTCCATGGATGACCTTATAAGCGTCGAGTGGGACGGAGCGGAGCTTACTTCTGAAGATTACACGGTCTCAGCCGGCTCTACAAAAGTAACCTTCAGCCCGGATTTCCTTGATGAACAGAAGGTTGGAGAGCACCTGTTTAAGGCTATATTTAAGGATGGATACGGTGAGTCGCAGATAAAGGTACTTGAACCGGAAGAAGAGTCGGTAACTCCTGTTGATGAACCTGAGGAGCCATCGGAGGAGGCTTCAGAGAAAGTTACGGAAGAAACCTCGGAGGAAGTTTCTTCGGAGGGTGACAGTACAGAGAAGACAGCTCCTGATGCTGAGGTCAGCGGCGGAGATGATAAGTCTGTCAGTGAGGACAAAACCGAAGCTTCAAATGTAGACAACAGTGTTAAGACAGGAGACAATGCAGAACCACTGCTTGCAGCAATCTTAATGATCGCCGGTCTGGCAGGAGCTGTATTTGTGGCATTCCTTGGAAGAAGAAAGCGTTCTTCGGGGAAATAAGCAGCATATAGCCGATAAATCGGTTATAACAGTAATATCATAAATATTATATTTAAAAATCATCCGTATGTCTGAGAGGTTTTTCGAGGACATACGGATTTTTTTCCCTGAAAGTGTACATCTGTTTTAATCGTACTTACGATAAGCTTTTATTTCTTCTTGATGCCTTTCTCAATGGTTTTCTTGGCGTTCGGTCCTGTTACAGGCTGTTTAACATTTGCAGGAGCCTTACTTCATCAAGGCTGTCATATAACCAGCCGACTGATGCGACTCTCATGGCAGAGCCGTTGGTGCAAGCAAAAATAACAGAGCATGGCTTGTTATAAAACTTTGTGTTATAATAATACATCACTATTTGTATGGCGCGAGGAGTATTTATGAACTTATTTGAAATTTTATCAAATATGAATCATCCCTCTGAAAAGAAAGGCCGGCTGGAGACGGAAGACATAAAAGACACGAGTATCCGGATACGATATAAAGATAATAAATCGCGTGAATTTAATCCGGGATGTTCGCTACATAAAAATATATATGCAAAATGTGAGATGGAGGAGATATAAATATGTTAGACAAGACATTTGGAGAAGTTGAATATAGTGAAGAGTACGGATATGTAGTAGAAAAGAAGCTTTTCTTTGGCGGAGAAGGACGGAACGATTGAAGTTGGACACGTGGGATAATAGTTTTTGAAAGGCGGATCGGAAGATGAATCATATAGATGTTTTAGATTCAGCAGTTAATGTGAATGGCCACATATTGGAGTTCCCGTTATCTTATGATGAGATAAAAGCGGTGTTGGGCGAAGCAAGAATTGTTACAGACGATAGCTGCGGAGTGCATATATCATATTATTATGACGATCTGGGAATAGAATTTGAGGGTTCCCCTGAATATATAAGTAATCTCAGAAGAAAAAAGGCATATAAGGATAAGGAACATAACATAATTGCGATGGCTCTGTATGTGACGGGAGAGCAAATGTATGGTTTTAAAGATACCATGTGTGAAAAGAAATACGTTGGTAATCTTACTGTTTTAGGCAGACAGATTGATAGAGACAGAACGTGGAAATCAATTCTCGGATACGGATGTCAGCCTCTTGTTGATGAGAAGAGTAAGGTGAAGAGGTATATTCAGGTCCAGACAACCATTCATACGGAAGACGAAGAGCCTTTCTATGATGGGGATATTTTGCTAAAAGATGTAGGTATCAATTTTGAACCCGAGAGACCTAAGAGCAAGGTGAACTATAATATCGTGACACCGGACGAAGAATGTCTGGTATTTGATACGTTCAACTTTAAACTGGCAGTAATAAATGAGCTTATGTATAACCAGCTGGTACTGGAACCATATTTTGATATATATGATTATATGGCTTTTAAGAAAGCACATTGGAATCTTGAAACTGACAAAAATGTCAGAGCAGCTGTCAATTACTTTAAGGAGCTATCGATTCCGGCTGGGCTTGCTGATCATGTAACTGAAATCAATATGGATGGAGCAGATGAGATTTATATGAATATTGCTCCGGAATGGGATGGCAGAGATGAAAGGTTTGATTTCAACAGCCTTTCGGAGACCGAGCTTAAGCAGTTTAAGAATCTAAAGAAGATGGTTATCTTTGGAAATGATAAGGATGCTGCTAAACTAAGAAAAACATGTGATCCATTAGGAATAGAGGTTGAACCGTTAGCTACGGTTGGATAAAGGGTGAAAAAATGTTCAAAAAGTATTACGAAAAACTCCTGAAACAATTAGCTATAGAATTTAATTGTAAACCATCGGATTTCCAAAAGAAGGAGAATATCATCACACTCCCGGCGATGAATGAGGGAAGAAGGAACTACAGCCCGGATAAACCATTTCTGCAAATGGCAACATGCGGAATGAATACTGTTTTTATGGCTGATGAATGCCTGCATGAGTTTTTGCGCGGTATGATCAAAGATGTGAAGGGACATTACCTGTTTGAATTTAATAATCTTACAAAGCTGAACGAAGAGTTGAAGCAGTATGGTTACAGGATGAATCCTACACATCATATGTTTTTACCCTGTAGTAACATCGAGATTGAAGAACACTTTCAGGTGAAGTGGCTTTATGACGATGAGATTAGAAAATTCTACGGTGATCCGCGCTTCCCGAATGCGATAGCCTATCCGGAACCATGTCCGGCACGTCCTGACAGAATTGTGGTCATCGCACTTGACGGAGAAAACATCATGGGTATGGCAGGGTGCTCGGAGGATGGACCGCATTGGCAGCAGATCGGAATTGACGTTCTGCCGGAATACAGGTCGAAAGGAATAGGAGCTTATCTGGTGACTCTGCTCAAGAATAAGATCATCGAGAAGGGCGATATTCCGTTTTATGGTACTGCTGCGGCGAATATTCATTCACAGAATATCGCGATTAAAAGTGGCTTTAAGCATGCATGGGTGGAAACCGAAGCGATGAAGATCAAAGAGGAAAAGGATCTTAAAAATATAAGACCTGCGAAGCTTTGATGATTTGGATGAATACATAAAAATATATTTACGAGGTGCAAGAGAATGGGCGTTTTATCCAACCTTAAACCGGAAAAGGTATTTTACTTTTTTGAGGAATTAACAAGGATTCCGCGCGGTTCATATAACGAGAAGGCGGTAAGCAATTACATAACAAACTTTGCAAAGGACAGAGGTCTTGAGGTTTATCAAGACGATTTATACAATGTTGTGATCATCAAGGAGGCAGCTTCCGGCAGAGAGAATGATCCTGCAATAATCCTTCAGGGCCATATCGATATGGTGAATGAGAAGACTCCGGATTCACCGCATGATTTCGAGAAGGATCCGCTGGATATCTATATTGATGGTGACTATATCAGAGCAAAGGGAACAACTCTCGGAGCGGATGACGGTATAGCGGTCGCTTATATGCTTGCGATACTTGATGATGAAAATATTAAGGCACCGCGACTGGAAATGGTATTTACTGTTTCCGAAGAGGTCGGAATGGAAGGCGCGCATGGCGTTGATCTTAGTAAACTCCGTGGAAAACAGCTGATAAATATTGATTCAGAGGACGAGGGTATACTCCTTGCCGGCTGTGCGGGTGGTATGCGCGCCGAGGTGAGACTTCCACTGGAATATGAGGGCGTAAGCAGGAATGTATGGAATGAATTGAACGAAGCTGAGGGCGTGAATGAGACTGACAAAACAAGAGAAAATTCGGCTGTGAACGAGGTTGAAACCGAAAAGGATCGGTCCGGCAACCTGAAGTTCGGAATCATAAAAATATCCGGTCTGCTTGGCGGACATTCCGGTCAGGAGATTGACAAGCAGAGGATAAATGCAGACCATATGCTCGCAAGAGTTTTGCTCTCACTTATCAACAGCGGTTTTGATATCAGACCTGTAACTATGCAGGGCGGCGGAAAGGATAATGCGATACCGTTCGAAGCTACTTCCGAGGTTGTATTTAAGAAAGTGGATGAGAGCGCGATTAAAGAAAAACTTGCTTTGATAAACAGTGAGATAAAGAATGAATACAGAAATACCGATGGTGGAGTGACACTTTCGCTTGATGTGATAAGTGATGAGCAGAGTACAGTAAAACAATCAGATGGTGTTAATGATGGAAGACAGATCAAATCGGGTCGTTATGTAATGACTTTATCATCTGCGAGAAAAGCACTCGGACTTATCCTTGCTCTTCCAAACGGAATAGTAAAGATGTCGGGAGATATCGAAGGACTTGTCGAGACCTCGCTTAATCTGGGCGTTATGAGAATGGAGACTGCCGGAAAAGTTGCTGACGATGAGTCTGGTGTGGATACCGCTCAAAATGTTGAGGGGAAAACTCTGATACTGACCTACGCTCTCAGAAGCTCGGTCGGAAGCGCGAAGAAGGCTCTGGCCGAGAGGTTCCGTCTGATTGCAGAAAACTTCGGGGCAAAAGTGAGCTTTCATGGTGAATACCCTGCATGGGAGTACAAAGAAAAGTCTGAACTCAGAGATAAGATGATCAAAATATTTGAAGAAATGTACGGCAAGACACCTGAGGTTTCGGTCATTCATGCCGGCGTTGAATGTGGCCTTCTTGCTGAGAAGATACCTGGACTTGATGCTATATCTTACGGACCGGATATGTATGACATCCACACAGCTAACGAGCATCTGTCAATCAGCTCGGCAGCGAGAATGTATGAATATCTTCTGAGAATTATTGAGAGTTGATCACAGAATAAAAAATCTGTTTTATAATCCTCAAAAACCACAACTGTAGTATCAGGGTTGACCGATAACAGCAGGATTGTTGGCTGGTGTATAATAACATCAGGTGTGATAAAAAAAGAAGTATTATCATAGATGATTGTTTATATATAGATAATAAGGAGCATATATGCAGAACGAGGCAGTTGTAATACTAAAAAAGGGCGAGGGACGCACGATCAAGAGCGGCGGCGCCTGGATATTTGATAATGAGATAGATAAGATTTCGGGAGACTTCACGAACGGCGATATCGTAGCTGTTCGGGATTTCGACGGATATCCGATGGGAAGAGGATTCATAAATACGGTTTCCAAGATCACTGTCAGGATGATGACCAGAGATCCGGAGCAGGAGGTTGACGAAGCTCTGATAGAAAAGCGTGTCAGAAATGCGTGGAAATACCGTAAGGATACGGTAGACACCAGCTCATGCAGGCTGATCTTCGGCGAGGCGGATTTCCTTCCGGGAATTGTTATAGATAAATACGAGGATGTGCTTGTAGTAGAGTCGCTAGCACTCGGAATTGATAAACTTAAACCACTCATCCTAGACAAATTGAAGGCTGTTCTTGCAGAGGATGGAGTGGCCATCAGGGGCATCTACGAGAGAAGTGATGCCAAGGTTCGTACCAAGGAAGGCATGGAGAGATACAAGGGCTTCATAGGACCTGAATTTGATACTGAGGTATGTATCATAGAGAATGGCGTCAAGTATATGGTCGATGTGAAGGATGGTCAGAAAACAGGCTTCTTCCTGGATCAGAAATACAACCGCCTTGCTATGCAGAAGCTCTGCAAGGATGCAAAGGTTCTTGACTGTTTCACGCATACAGGTTCCTTCGCGCTGAATGCCGGAATTGCCGGTGCGAAGGAGGTTCTCGGACTTGATGCATCAGAGCTTGCAATTGAGCAGGCAAGAAAGAACGCTGAACTTAACAGTCTTTCAAATACGGTCAGCTTCGAGGTTGATGATGTTCTCGAGAGGCTTCCGAAGATGGTTGAAGCAGGAGAAAAATATGATGTTGTTATCCTGGACCCACCTGCTTTCACGAAGTCGAGAGACACGATCAAGAAGGCGGCAAAGGGCTACAGAGAGATAAATGTCTGCGGCATGAAGCTTGTTAAGGATGGCGGATATCTCGCAACCTGTTCGTGCTCGCATTTTATGGATTATGAGACCTTCACGAAGGTTATAGCCGATTCGGCAAGGAGTGCACACAGGCGACTTCGCCAGATTGAGTTCAGAACTCAGGCGCCGGATCATCCGATCCTCTGGTTGGCAGATGAATCGTATTATTTGAAATTCTATATCTTCCAGGTGCTGGAGGAGAGATAATTGATTTTTGATCACACTACAGGTACGATACCGGATGATTAGAGGATGAGATATAAATACGCCGCAACTCGTGGCGTAATAGATGTTTGAAAAGAGGATGGTAAATATGTATAAAAAACTCGCAAAACTGGTTATGTACAGAGATGAAAAAGGTGACAGCATATTATATGAGCTGGCGAAGATACTTCAGGAGTATGACAGCAAGGTGAGGGGTAAGGATGAGACGATCAGCCTTATTTATCAGGAGATCCATAAGCTCC